>NZ_CP028903.1:977953-1014950 GCF_001639105.2 Azospirillum humicireducens | reverse complement strand
CCGCTTCCGTTTCCCCGTCATCGGGTCCGTCCTTCTTCCTGGGCGAACCAAGCTTAGCCGACTGTCCGGGAAACGGGGACCAGCTCAGTGCTCACCCGCGCGTCGATCTACATCGGGGATGCACCGAGAACGCGGATGGGCCAGTATCCAATCGGCACTGACAACTGGGGCAAGATCATGAACGGCCGTGCCCATAGAATGGAGCTCTGATGGCTGTTGATGACGCCCACACCCCTACCAGACCGGCCACCCGGCGCACCACCCCTCTTCAGCTTAAAGTAGCATCCCGCCCAGCACCGGCTAGGACGCGCCCGCTGCGGACAAGTTCTGAGAACTTGAGGCTGGAAGAGCCGGCATTGATGACGAGGCAGGCGTCGCTGCCGGAATTGGAATGTGCAGCCATGACGGAAACGTCCTATTCGGCGGCCAGCGCGAGCTTCGGCTGGCGTTTTGCGGCGGCGACAAGCGAGGCGACGGCGCAGGAGGCGAGGCGCGCCCGTACATTGTCGGCGCGGCTGGTGAGGATGACCGGAACCTTGGCGCCCAGCACGATGCCGGCGAGGTCGGCGTTGGCCAGGAAGGACAGCTGCTTGACCAGCATGTTGCCGGCCTCCAGGTCGGGGGCGAGCAGGATGTCGGGCTGTCCTGCGACCGGGGAGGANGACCAGGATCGGGTCGATCAGGCCGGCCTGGGCGGCCTCGACCGCTCCCTGGAGCGAGCTGGCGTCACAGGGATAGGCCACGGCGGTGACGACCGGCGGCAGCTCGTCGCATTTGGCGAGCAGGGCGTCGTGCTTGTCGTGGCGGATCATCTGGATCTGCGGCAGCTCATGCGCCGGACGGATGACCTTCTGAGTGGGAGCGATCACCTCGGCCGTGCCGAGGACGACCACCTCGCCGTCCTGGTTGGTGCAGACGCAGTCGAAGACGACCACGTTCTTCGCCGGGCGCTTTTCAACCACGGTGACGGTGGCTGTGACGACGTCGCCGAGCCCGACCGGGCGGCGGAACTGCAGGCTCTGGCCGGCATAGAGCGAACCGGCGCCGGGCAGATAGGTGCCGAGCACGCCGGAGATCAGCGAGCCCGACCACATGCCCGGGCCGATCACCTTCTGGAAGCGGCTGTCAGCCGCGAATTTCGGGTCGAGATGGGCCGGGTTGATGTTGCCCGACACGGTCGCGAACAGCTCCACATCCATCAGCGTCAGCTGGCGGGAAAGGCTGGCCGTCTGGCCGATACGGATTTCGTCGAAGGTGACGTTTTCGATGCTGTCCATAACGTGGACACTCCGTGGAAGAGGGAGGCGAAGCGGCAGGCTGTGTCGGTCGGCAGCCATAACCTTGGCTAGTCTCGACGAGCGCGAAATGACAGCGCTGTCATTCATTGATGATAGCGCTGCCAAAAACCCTAAGGAAGCGATCTCGGTGTCTGTCGGCACCCCTGCGTCAGCATGGCGCATGATTAGAAAATGTTTGAGGATGGAGCGGTACGCGGGGGACGGGACTTCGAAAAACGCTATCTCGAAAAATCAGATTAGCGATCCCGCCAATAGGTGCTCAATACAACTTCACGCTTCAGCTCAGCCTTGCCCCGCTCCCCCAGTTGATGAATTCCACGCCGACCGATTCGAAAGTCCGGCGTAGGGACGTGACGATCAGGCTATCGGCCGCGTTGCGTCCGTTTTCGAAGCCGGCAACGGCCTCCAGGTCGGCGCCCGACCGCCGTCCCAGGTCTCCGACGCTCCAATCCAGCAGGTTCCGGGCTGTCCGGCACTGATCCGGCGTCATGATGCTGTTCATCGAGCCCATCGTTTCCCTCACACCTCTTCAGGAACCATATCGATCGCACCGCAGGGGCACTCCGCGGCGCAGATGCCGCATCCCTTGCAGAAGTCGTCGTTGATTTGGAAGCGCTGCCCCGGTCCTAGCTTGATGATAGCGTTGTCAGGGCAGACGCCGAAGCAGTTGTCGCACTCAAAGCAATTGCCGCAGGACAGGCAACGGCGTGCTTCGAACTGCGCCGTTTCCTCGTCCAGCCCACCATGCACCTCGTCGAAACTGGTGCTGCGCCGAAGCAGGTCCAGCGTCGGCTGCACGGATTGCGGAGCGTCGGTGTAGTACCAGCTGTTCAACCGCTCGAAGACAGCATCCGGGTGCTTGGTCGGCGTTTCCACTTCCATGCCACGCAGGTAGGCATCGATGTGGCGGGCCGCCTTTTTGCCATGCCCGACGGCCACGGTGACGGTCCGGTCCGACGGCACCATGTCGCCGCCGCAGAAGAGGCCGGGATATCCGGTCTGCAGGTTTTCGCCCACCTTGACCGTGCCGTCCCGATTGACCTCGACGCCCGGCACGCGCTCGATCACCGTCGTGTCCACCTCCTGCCCGAGTGCGAGGATCAGAGTATCGCCGGCGATGGACTCATAGTCGCCGGTCGGCTGCGGCCAGCCCTTCTCGTCGAGCGCCATCTTCTCGACCAGCATGGCGCCGTCCTCGACGGCCGTGATGGTGCGCAGCCAGTTCAGGACGACACCCTCCTCCAGCGCCTCTTCGACTTCGAAGTCGTGGGCCGGCATCATTTCGCGGGTGCGCCGATAGACGATCGTCGCCTCTTCGGCGCCGAGACGCTTGGCGGTGCG
The DNA here is from genome assembly GCF_001639105.2 of Azospirillum humicireducens. Classification (NCBI taxonomy): domain Bacteria; kingdom Pseudomonadati; phylum Pseudomonadota; class Alphaproteobacteria; order Rhodospirillales; family Azospirillaceae; genus Azospirillum; species Azospirillum humicireducens. The sequence goes on along the minus strand of NZ_CP028903.1, from coordinate 1,012,311 downwards.
GGCAACGTCGATCGCCGTGTTGCCGCCGCCATAGACGACGACGCGGCGGCCGAGCTGCGGCGGCTCATCGCCGCATTCCATCCCGCGCAGCACCGAAACGGCGTCCAGCACCCGTCCGGCGGCGACGGCGGGGATGTCGACACGGCGGGCCAAATGGGCGCCGATCGCCGCGAAGCAGGCGTCGTAGCTTCCGTCAGCCATTGCCTGGGGAATGTCGGCGATGCGGGTGTTCAGGAGAATCTCCACTCCCATCGCCGTGATCCGCCCGACCTCCGCGTCCAGCACGTCGCGGGGAACGCGGTAGCTCGGGATGCCGAAGCGCATCATGCCGCCGACTTTCGGACCGGCCTCGGCAATCGTGACGGCATGACCCAGCCGCGCCAGATGGTAGGCGGCCGAAAGGCCCGACGGACCGGCGCCGATCACCAGCACGCGCTTGCCGGTCGGCGCGCCGGCCTTGACCTGCCAGCCCTCGCGGATGGCGAGATCGCCCAGGAAGCGCTCGACCGCATGGATGCTGACCGGCTGGTCGAGCTGGCCGCGGTTGCAGGCACTCTCGCAGGTGTGATAGCAGGCGCGCCCCATGATGGCGGGGAGCGGGTTGTCCTGCATTAGCACCTCCCATGCCTTGCGGTAATCTCCGCTTTCGGCGTGGTAGAGCCAGCCCTGGATGTTCTCGCCGGCCGGGCACTGCTTGTTGCAGGGAGGCAGGCGATCGCCATAGACCGGCTTTGCGGTTCGCCAGGAGCCGGTCAGATTGTCGAGCGACGATCCGACGTCAAGCGTGATCGCGAAGGGATGGTTGGACATCACGCGGTCTCCTTCCGGTCATCGGACATGCGCAGCAGGTCGAAGCGGCGGATGTTGGCGTCCGCCATCGCCTGGATGCGGGCAAGCGCCTCGCCGGCGTGCGGAGCATCCGGGCGGAACAGGTGGGCGAAGCGGCGCTGCGGTCGCAGATACTCCTCCACCGGCACCCGGCGGCGGATGGGTTTGGTAGCGGTGATCTCCCCATGCTCCGCCTCGAACAGCGGGAACAGGCCGCATTCGACCGCCAACCGGGCGAGCCGGATGGTGTCGTGGCTGGCCGAGCCCCAGCCGAGCGGGCAGGGCACCAGGACGTGGAGGTAGCGGGCGCCGCGCAGCGACATCGCCCGGTTCACCTTGGCCTCCAGATCGTGCAGGTCGGCGACGGAGGCGGTGGCGACATAGGGAATGTTGTGCGCCATGGCAATCAGCGGCACGTTCTTGCCGGTGCCGAAGACATTGCCGGGGGCATCTTCAGCCACGGGTGTGGTTGCCGTCCGGGCGGTCGGCGGCGTGGCCGACGAGCGTTGTACGCCGGTGTTCATGTAGGCCTGGTTGTCGTAGCAGACATACAGTACGTCGTCGTTCCGCTCGAACATGCCCGACAGGCAGCCGAAGCCGATGTCGGTGGTGCCGCCGTCGCCGCCCTGGGCGAGGACGCGAACCTCCTGCCGTCCCTTGACCCGCATCGCTGCGGCGACGCCGGCCGCGACCGCCGCGGCGTTGCCGAACAGCGAATGGAGCCACGGCACCTGCCAGGAGGTCTCCGGATAGGGCGTGGTGAACACCTCCAGGCAGCCGGTCGCGTTGACGCAGACGAGTTGGGAGTTGGCCGCACGCATGGCGGCATCGACAGCATAGCGTGCACCGAGCGCCTCGCCGCAGCCCTGGCAGGCGCGGTGGCCGCAGGTGATGGCGTTGCTGCGGCTTTCCGACGACTGCACCGTGCGCGACGCCGGATCGAGCAGGCGATTGCCGACGGTCAGGGTGCCGGTCTGGTAGAACTTGACGGTCTGGGATGGGCCGGTTTGCGGCATGGCAGTCCTCCGTTACAGCAGACCGCCTGCGCCCATCCGGCGCAGGACGTTCTCGGCGATCGGGCCGCTGCGCCGCGTCTGTGCCATCCGCGCGATCTCGGCCTCGACAACCTCGGTATTGAGGTCCAGGAAATGGAGTGTGTTGTGCGGCTCCTGCTCCACCACGGCCAGGAACCGCGACAGCGATGCGCGGGTGATGGGCCGTCCGCCGAGCCCGGCGACCAGCGTATGGACGCGGTTGCCGTGCCCGCGCAACGCCATGCGGACATGGCTTGCCAGGACGCCGCCCATGCCGATCGCCAGATTCTTCTCCAGCACGACGACCCGTTTGGCGGGGAGCAGGGCGCTGCGCACCTCTTCAAGCGGGAAGGGGCGGAAGGATCCGATATGGAGGGCGCCCACCGCGTGGCCCTGGTCCCGCATCTCGTCGATGGTGTCCTTGATGGTGCCCATCACCGACCCCATCGCGACGACGACCGTATCGGCATCCTCCATCCGGTAGCCGCGCAGCAAGCCACCGGACTCACGGCCGAAGACGCCCTTGAACTCCGCGGCGATGCGCGGGATGGCGTCGAGCGCCAGCATCTGCTTGTGATGGGCGAGATAGCGCACTTCCGTGAAGGCTTCCGGCCCCACCATCGCGCCGATCGACACCGGATCGCGGGGGTCGAGGACCTGCACCGGTTCGAAGGGCGGCAGGAAGGTGTCGACCTGGATCTGCTCCGGCACGTCCACCCGTTCGACCGCGTGGGTCAGGATGAAGCCGTCGACATTGACCATCACCGGGCAGGAGAGTTCTTCGGCAAGGCGGAATGCCTGGATGTGAAGATCGACCGCCTCCTGGTTGGTCTCCGCGAACAGCATGATCCAGCCGGCGTCGCGCACGGCCATCGCATCGGAATGGTCGTTCCAGATGTTGATCGGCGCGCCGATCGCGCGGTTGCCGAGCGTCATCACGATCGGCAGCCCGAGGCCGGAAGCGTTGTAGACCGCCTCCATCATGAACAGCAGCCCTTGGCTGGATGTGGCGGTGTAGGTGCGGGCGCCTGCCGCCGACGAGCCGATTGCGACCGACAGCGCGGCGAACTCGGATTCGACGTTCAGGTATTCGCAGCCGGTCAGGCGCCCGTCACGCACCAGTTCCGCCAGCCCCTCGACGATGTGGGTCTGCGGCGTGATCGGATAGGCGCAGATGACCTCCGGCCGGCACAAGGCGATAGCCTCGGCCATGGCCCGGCTGCCTTCGATCTGCTTCAGCATGGAAACTCCTCCCGCCTCAGGCGAGGCAGTGTTCAAAAGCCGCAGCCGCTGCGTTGGCATTCGCCTCGCCGATGCGGCCGGGGAAAGCCTCGCGGATGGCGGCAAGCACCGACTCCAGCCGGATCAATCCGGTCATTGCGGCGAAGCCGCCAAGCAGCGCAGCATTAGGCAGGGGGCGGCCGACATGCAGCCTCGCCAGTTCACCGGCCGGAACGCAGCGTGCATGACCCGGCGGAAGGCGGCCGAGAACGCCGTCCAGATGCAGCTCATCCAGTCTGCGCGGCGAGTTGATCAGCACAAAGCCGTTGGCGGGCAGGCCTTGGAAGACATCGACCGTCTGGAACAGCGTGGGATCCTGGACGATCAGCGCGTCGGGTGACAGCACCGGCTCGCGCAGACGGATTTCCCTGTCGTCGATCCGGCAGAAGGAGACCACCGGCGCACCGGTACGCTCCGATCCGAAACTGGGGAAGGCCTGGGCATGGCGGCCCTCTTTGAAAGCCGCAACGGACAGCATTTCGGCGGCCGTGACCGCCCCTTGTCCTCCACGGCCGTGGATGCGAACCTGGAACATCGGCTGTTTCCTTGAAGAAGGTTCAGACACGCGCACAGGAAACGGAATCTGCGGACAACCGTTATGACAGCGCTGTCATCAACAGTATTAGCGCCCTTGTATCCAAGACAGAAGGCGAAAATGAGCCGAAGGCGTAGTGGTGCGACCACCTGTCGCGACGCCGGTATTCGAGGTCAACCATCTTTTCGGTCTTTGGTGGGAGAGGCATCAAGCCTAGACCGCATCGGCGTGAGGCAGTGTCTGAAGCCTCAATCGCGCATGAAAAATTTTGGCCCTGCGGACGTTGTTTTGTCCGCAGGGCCACCATCACTTTAAAAACTGGAGAGTCTTCGCCCGTCTTGCAGACGGCTTCGATATCAGGCGTTCGTCTTGAACTTTGCGGCGAGCTGTTCGGAGGTGCGGGCAAGGATGCCGAGGTCGGATCCGACGGCGACGAAGGTACAGCCCAGCTCGATGTAGCGCCTGGCGAGCGCCTCGTCGGCCGACAGGATGCCGGCCGGCTTGCCGCAGGCGCGGATGCGGGCGATTGCGTTCTCGATCGCCGCCTGCACCTCCGGGTGCTTGGGATTGCCGACATGGCCCAGCGCCGCCGCCAGGTCGCCGGGGCCGATGAACACGCCCGTCACCCCCTCGACCGCCGCGATCTCCTCGATGTTGTCGAGGCCACGGCGGCTTTCCACCTGCACCAGGACCGCAAGCTCCGCCTCGCACAGCTGCGGATAGTCCTTGATCCGGCCGAAGCCGCTCGCCCGCGGCGCGGCCGAATAGCCGCGCACGCCATGCGGCGGATAGCGGGTGTAGGCGACCGCGTTGGCCGCCTCCTCCGCGCTCTCCACATAGGGGATGAGGAAGGACTGCACGCCGATGTCCAGGTAGCGCTTCAGCGTCACCATGTCGTTCCATGGCACCCGCACCACCGGATGTGCCCGTCCGCCGGCCGCCGCAGCCTGCAGCTGGCTGTAGACCATCGGCAGCTCGTTGGGCGAATGCTCGGTGTCCAGCACCAGCCAGTCGAAGCCGGAGCCGGCGATGATCTCCACCGTCACATGGCTCGACAGGATCGACCACAGGCCGATCTGCAGGTGGCCGGCGTCCAGCGCGCGCTTGAAGCTATTCTGGGGAATGGTCATGGCTTTACCTCATGGCTCGGCGCGCCGATCAGGATCGCGCGGAAATCATTGACATTGGTCAGGGTCGGGCCGGTCACCACGCCGTCGCCCAGCGCCTCGAAGAAGCCGTGGCCGTCGTTGTCGGCCAGGCTGTCGCGCGGCTTGAGGCCGAGGTTCCAGGCCCGGGCCAGCGTGTCGGGGCCGATGACGGCGCCGGCGATCTCCTCCTGCCCGTCCACCCCGTCGGTGTCGCCGGCGATGGCGTGGATGGCCGCATGGCCGTCCAGCGCGATGGCGAGCGACAGCAGGAACTCCACATTGCGGCCGCCGCGGCCCCCACCGCGCACCGTCACCGTGGTCTCGCCGCCCGACAGCAGGATGCAGGGCGCGGTGAAGGGCTGGGCACGGTCGGCCACCTGCAGGGCGAGGCCGCCCAGCACCTTGCCGACGTCGCGCGCCTCGCCTTCGATGCGGTCGCTCAGGATGTGGACCGGATAGCCGGCCTCGCGGGCGACGGCGGCGGCGGCCTCCAGCGCCATCTGCGGCGTGGCGATCAGGCGGGCCTCGCAGCCCGCCAGCCGCGGGTCGTCCGGCTTGACGCTTTCGCCGCGCCCGCTTTCCAGCACGTCCAGCACCGCGGGCGGCACGTCGATGCCGTAGCGGCGGAGGATGGCCAGCGCGTCGGCGCAGCTGGTGGGATCGCCGACGGTGGGCCCCGACGCAATGTCCATCGGGTTGTCGCCGGGCACGTCGGACAGCAGCAGGGTCAGCACCCGTGCCGGGGCGCAGGCGGCGGCGAGCCGGCCGCCCTTCACCGCCGACAGGTGGCGGCGCACGCAGTTCATCTCGGAAATCGTGGCGCCGGAGGCGAGCAGGGCGCGGTTGACCGCCTGCTTGTCCTCCAGCGTCACGCCGTCCAGCGGCAACGCCAGGAGCGCCGAGCCGCCGCCGGAGATCAGGCACAGCACCAGATCGTCCGCGCCGAGGCCGGAGACCAGGGCGCGGATGCGCTCGGCCGCCGCCAGCCCGGCGGCGTCGGGCACCGGGTGGGCGGCCTCGACGATCCCGATGCGCTCACACGGCACCGCATAGCCGTAGCGGGTGACCACCAGCCCGGAGAGGTCTCCCGGCCAATGGTCCTCGACCGCCCGCGCCATCGCCGCCGAGGCCTTGCCGGCGCCGATCACCACCAGCCGGCCCTTGGGGGGCTCAGGCAGGTTGGCCGGCACGCACAGCGCCGGCTGGGCGGCGGCGATTGCGGCCTCGAACATCTGGCGCAGCAGGTCGCGCGGAACGGTCGACATGGAACGAGCCTCCCTTCTCAGGCCTTCAGTTCAGACCTTCTGGCCGATCTCGAAGTTGGCGAGCATTTCCAGGGCGCGGACCATGCCGGAATGGTCCCAGGCCTTGCCGCCGTTGGCGGCGCAGGCGTTGAACAGTTCCTGGGCGGTTGCGGTGTTGGGCAGGCTGACGCCGAGCGAGCGGGCGGTGGCGAGCGCGAGGTTGAGGTCCTTCTGGTGCAGCTCGATGCGGAAGCCCGGATCGAAGGTGCGCTTGACCATGCGGTCGCCATGGACCTCGAGGATGCGGGAGTTGGCGAAGCCGCCCATCAGGGCCTGACGGACCTTGGCGGGATCGGCGCCGGCCTTGGCGGCGAGCAGCAGGGCCTCGCCGACCGCCTCGATGGTCAGCGCGACGATGATCTGGTTGGCGACCTTGGTGGTCTGGCCGTCGCCGTTGCCGCCGACCAGGGTGATGTTCTTGCCCATCAGCTCGAACAGCGGCTTGACGGTGGCGAAGGCTTTCTCCGGCCCGCCGACCATGATGGTGAGGGAAGCTGCCTTGGCGCCGACCTCCCCGCCCGACACCGGTGCGTCGAGATAGTCGCAGCCCAACTCGTTGACGCGGCGGGCGAAGTCCTTGGTGGCGACCGGGGAGATGGAGGACATGTCCACCACGATCTTGCCGGCGCTCAAGCCTTCGGCGACGCCGCCGGCGCTGAACAGGACCTTTTCGACGTCCGGGGTGTCGGGGACCATGATGAAGACGATCTCGGCCTGTTCCGCCACTTCCTTGCCGGAGCCGCAGGTCACGGCACCGCCGGCGGTCAGGGCGTTGGGCACCGGGCCGACAGTGTGGACGAACAGCGCGTGGCCCGCCGCCTGCAAGTGGCCCGCCATCGGCGCGCCCATGATACCCAATCCGATAAAGCCGATCTTGCTCATCTCAATTCCTTTTCGTGACGTCTTGTCGTTTCAGGCAAGGAGCGGGGCAGCAGTCCTGCGGGCGGTGCTGCCCCACCACAGTCAGCGCACCAGGCAGGGGCGCTTGTTGTCGAAGGTCCAGCCGGAGATCAGGTACTGCATGGCGATGGCGTCGTCGCGGGCGCCCAGGCCATGGTCCTTATAGAGCTCATGCGCCTTGGCCATCTGGTCCATGTCGATCTCGACGCCCAGGCCCGGCTTCTGCGGCACGGCGACCAGACCGCCCTTGATCTGGAACGGCTCCTTGGTCAGGCGCTGGCCGTCCTGCCAGATCCAGTGGGTGTCGATCGCGGTGATCTTGCCCGGCGCCGCGGCGGCGACGTGGGTGAACATCGCCAGCGAGATGTCGAAGTGGTTGTTGGAGTGCGAGCCCCAGGTCAGGCCCCATTCATGGCACATCTGGGCGACGCGGACGGAGCCCTGCATGGTCCAGAAATGCGGGTCGGCCAGCGGGATGTCGACCGACTGCAGCTGGATGGCGTGGCCCATCTGGCGCCAGTCGGTGGCGATCATGTTGGTCGCCGTCGGCAGACCGGTGGCGCGGCGGAACTCCGCCATCACCTCGCGGCCCGAATAGCCCTTCTCGGCGCCGCAGGGATCCTCGGCATAGGCCAGCACGTCGCCCTTGCCCTTGCACAGGCGAATCGCCTCTTCCAGCGACCAGGCGCCGTTGGGGTCGAGCGTGATGCGCGCTTGCGGGAAGCGCTTGGCCAGCGCCGTCACCGCCTCGATTTCATCCTCGCCGCGCAGCACGCCGCCCTTCAGCTTGAAGTCGTTGAAGCCGTAGCGGTCGTGGGCGGCTTCGGCCAGCCGGATCACCGCCTCAGGCGTCAGGGCGACCTCATGGCGCAGGCGGAACCAGTCGTTCTTGGCATCGGGTTCGCTGCGATAGGGCAGGTCGGTCTTGGTGCGGTCGCCGACATAGAACAGGTAGCCCAGCATCTCGACCGCATCGCGCTGCTGGCCCTCGCCGAGCAGTGCGGCGACCGGAACCTCCAGGAACTGACCCAGCAGGTCGAGCAGCGCCGCTTCCAGAGCGGTGACGGCGTGGATGGCGATGCGGAGGTCGAAGGTCTGCAGGCCGCGGCCGCCGGAGTCTCGGTCGGCGAAGGCCTTGCGGGCGGCGTTCAGGATGTTGTTGAAGGCGCCGATCGGCTGGCCCACCACCAGGGCGCGGGCGTCCTCCAGGGTCTGGCGGATCTTCTCGCCGCCGGGGACCTCGCCGACGCCGGTGTGGCCGGCGCTGTCCTTCAGGATCACCACGTTGCGGGTGAAGAACGGGGCGTGGGCGCCCGACAGGTTCAGCAGCATGCCGTCATGGCCGGCGACCGGCACGACCAGCATTTCGGTGACTTTGGGGGAGGATTGGGAAGCCATGGTGGGTCTCCAGGGAAGGGGCGCGGCGATTGGAGCCGCGCTCCGCTTCGGATGATCGTGTGATGAGGGGGGCGGATCGGGTCCCGGCGCGGACGGCTCAGAGCTTCTTGAGTTCCACGCGCTTGATCTCGCCGACGATGAACAGGTAGCTGAGGATCGCGACGGCGGCGTTGGCGGCGACGAAGATCAGCGCACCGTCGAAGGAACCGGATGCGGCGACCAGATAACCGATGACGATCGGGGTGGTGATGCCGGCGGTGTTGCCGAAGGTGTTGAACAGGGCACCCGACAAGCCGCCAATCTCCTTCGGCGAGGTGTCGGCCACCACGGCCCAGCCCAGCGCACCGACACCCTTGCCGAAGAAGGCGAGCGCCATGATGGCGACGACCAGCCATTCGGCATCGACGTAGTTGCAGGCGATCATGCTCATCGACATCAGCATGCCGAGCACGATCGGCGTCTTGCGGGCAACGGACAGCGAGTAGCCCTTCTTGATCAGCCAGTCGGAGATCACGCCGCCCAGCACGCCGCCGATGAAGCCGGCGATGGCGGGAACCGAGGCGATCAGGCCGGCCTTCAGGATGGTCATGCCGCGGCCCTGGACGAGGTAGACCGGGAACCAGGTCAGGAAGAAGTAGGTCAGTGTGGTGATGGCGTATTGGCCGATGTAGATGCCCAGCAGCATGCGGTTGGACAGCAGCTGCTTCAGGTAGCCGAGCTTCGGACCGCCGCTGGCCTTGGCCTTCTTGGCGTTGTCCATGTCGACCAGACCGCCGCCCTGCTCGATGTGATCGAGCTCGGCCTTGTTGATGAGCGGGTGGTCCTTCGGGCTGTACAGAACCTTCATCCAGACGAAGCCGAGCACGATGCCCAGCACGCCCATGACGTAGAAGACGTACTGCCAGCCGTAGGTTGCGGTGATCCAGGCCATCAGCGGGGCAAAGATCACGGTGGCGAAATACTGCGCCGAATTGAAGACGGCCGAGGCGGTGCCGCGTTCCGCCGTCGGGAACCAGGCGGAGACGATGCGAGAGTTCGCCGGGAAGGACGGCGCTTCTGTCAGGCCGACCATGAAGCGCAGGGCGAACAGCGCGAGGATGGCTGTGCCGGCGCCGAGGAAGCCGACGAAGCCCTGCATCAGGGTGAAGATCGACCAGGTGATCAGGCTGAAGAAATAGATGGTCTTGGAGCCGAAACGGTCGAGCAGCCAGCCGCCGGGAAGCTGGGCCAGCACATAGGCCCAGCCGAAGGCGGAGAAGACGTATCCCATGGCGACGGCGTCGAGGCCGAGCTGCTTGGAGGCGGCGGGACCGGCGATCGACAGCGTGGCGCGGTCGGCATAGTTCACAGCGGTCAGGATGAACAGCATGAGCACGATCAGGTAGCGCACATGCGTCGGCTTCGCCTGGGTGGATGCTGCCTTTGTGGCCGTTCCGTCAACCGCCGTCTCGGTTGGTATGGAGGCTTCAGCGGACATGGACATTGCTCCCTATGATACCGCCCGGCTCCAGCCCGTTTCTTGCTTTTTGGGGGCTTTGGCTTGTGCCTTGCGGAAGGTCACGGTTTGGCGCTTTCGCGGGTCCTGCCCAATGGGCGGTCCCTTGGTTTCGCAGCGCTATCAGTGACCAATTGATAGCGCTGCCATTCCGCAGAGCCAAGGGGAAATTTGACCGTGTCCACGGCATCAATGACAACGCTGTCAGCGAAAAATGGGCGTGATGCGCCTAACGCCCTGAAAACAAAAAGCTCTTCTCGCAACCTGCGGCAGGGCGCCGCATCCTTTGCCTGGGTCGGGCTACACTTCTGGGGAGTGGCATGATGTCCGCGTCTTTCCAGCGCCTTTGCTATGACGCCGGCAAGTCATTGCCCAATAATAGCGCTGCGAGCGGCAAGGAACGGGCGGACCTGTCTCCATAATAGCGCTACGCTGCGGTGCAGCATCGGAAAGCCAGTCATGCGGAACAGGCTGTTGCACGCAGTGACAGCGCTGTCAACAATACTGGAGAACGACGGGGATGGTCCCGCCGCCCTTTCACCCGATGCAAACGCATCGCGATCAGGAGCGTAAAATGTCAGAACAGCCGGCGGAATTTCATCGCTTCGCCCTGAAGTTCATGGTCATGGCGATACTCGCGGCGGCGGTGGAGCTTGCCGTGCTGCACGGGATCGACTCCGGCGATACGGAAGTCGGCCATGCGGAGTGGGTCCGGAATGTTCCGGTGCTGGGTATCGACCTTCCTTTTACCTGATCGGGCGCTTTGCCTGATCGACGGACAGGTCGGGCTCAGGTGCTTTCCCGCTCCACGATCTCGAAGCCGATGTCGACGATCTTCTCGACGGGCTTGTCTTCGAACCGCGCGAGCATCGCTTCGGCCGCCAGCAGGCCGATCGCCCGCCGGTCGATCCGTACGGTGGAGAGGGCGGGATAGGTGTAGGGGGCGAATTCAAGGTCGCCGAAGCCCATGATCGCAAGATCGCCCGGCACCGACAGGCCGCGGGCCTGGGCCTCGGTCAGGACGCCTTGTGCAAGCGCGTCGGAGCTGCAGAAGACGGCATCCGGACGCTGAGGCCCATCCAGCAGCTTCGCCAGCCCATCGCGCCCGAGCTTCAGGTTGCCTGGCGCCGGCAGGATCGCGACCTGGATGTCGGTGACGCCGCGTTCGGCCGCGGCCTCCTCGAAGCCCCGGCGGCGGACGGCGGCGCGTTCGTCGCTCGCCCAGACCAGGCCGAGGCGGCGGTATCCCTTGCCGATCAGATAGGCCGCAACCGCGCGCCCGAGCTTCTCATGCGAGAAGCCGACGAGCATGTCGATGGGCGTGGGCGTGAGATCCCAGGTCTCCACGACCGGAATCTTTGCCGCCAGAAGCCGCTGCCGGCTTTCGGGCGAATGGGTGATGCCGGTGAGGAACACCGCGTCGGGGCGGCGGCTCAGCACCGTGGCGAGCAGCTCGTCCTCCCGCGATGAGGGATAGCCCGACAGGCCCAGCAGCACCTTGTAGCCGGCCTCGCCCAGCCGGTCGGTGAGACATTCGACCGCTTCGGCGAAGATCGAGTTGCCGATGGTCGGGACGATGGCCGCCACCAGCCGGCTGCGCTTGGAAGCGAGGCCGCCAGCCAGCAGGTTCGGCACGTAGCCGGTGCGGGCGATCACCTCCCGGATATGATCCAGCGTGTCCTTGGTCACCAGTTCCGGTCGGTTGATCGCCCGGGACACAGTGATCGGCGCCACTCCGGCCATCCGCGCCACTTCTTCGAGTGTGACGCTGCCGGAAGACCGGCTCGAAGTGCGGGAAGCGGCTTTTTTCTGATCCGGCTGGGGCGCCTTCTTTCCTGGCTTCCGTTTGGTATGGGTGGACAGGGGATCTGACACGAATGTCCCTTCGGTAAGCCGGTTCAAGAGTTCATGACAACATAGGGCTGCCGATTGCCATTTGCCACGTTCTGGAGGTTCAACCCCAAGGTCCGGTGGCAACTTTCTTCGGCAAGATGAGCGCGAGGATGGGCGACTTGTCGCAGAAGACGATTAAGAAAACCCTTCTCAAGGTACGGGCGCAACGCTACGGTGGTAGCTGACAGCGCTGTCATTGAATGCGTAGGGAGGTGGTATGCGACGGCCACCCGACGATCATTGAGCGCTGTCCTGACTCGTCTGCCCGTAGAGCCAACTCCAGTACCAAGTGGCGCCTACGCTCCACCTCTGGGACGAGGCGGCAAACTGTACATCCTGCATTGTTTCAGGAGTAACCGGTCCATGGCCCTTCTGCATCCTAGTACCTCAGCTCTTTCCCCGCGTCAGCGCAAGACCAAGATCGTTGCCACCCTCGGGCCGTCGAGTTCTACCGCGGAGCGTATCCGTGAGCTGTTCATGGCGGGTGTGGACGTCTTCCGTCTCAATTTCAGCCATGGCAGCCACGCCGACCACGGTGAACGGCTGAAACTCATTCGCGCGCTTGAGCAGGAATTCGGCCGGCCGATTGCGATCATGGCCGACCTCCAAGGCCCAAAGCTACGCCTTGCCACTTTTCGAGATGGCGTTGTTTCCCTCAGCCAGGGGCAAAGGCTCCGGTTGGATCTTTCCCTGGAGCCGGGTGACGAGACGCGCGTCGGCATGCCGCATCCCGAGATCTTCGCAGCACTCCAGCCCGGTGCCGAACTCCTGCTCGATGATGGACGCGTCCGTCTCAGCGTCGTGGTTTGCGGTCCTGATTTCGCCGACACCATTGTCGTCAGCGGCACCAAGCTGTCCAATCGCAAGGGCGTGAACGTACCTGGCGTCGTTCTGCCGCTGTCGCCGCTGACTCCGAAGGATCGTGCCGATCTGGCTTTCGCGCTCGACCATGGCGTGGACTGGGTGGCGCTGAGTTTCGTGCAACGCCCGGAGGATGTGGCAGAAGCGCGCAAGCTCATTGGCGGTCGTGCAGCGCTGCTGTCGAAGATGGAAAAGCCCCAGGCCATTGAACATCTTGAAATGATCGTCGAGCTGTCCGACGGCGTGATGGTCGCGCGCGGCGACCTTGGTGTCGAACTGCCGCCGGAGGACGTTCCTTCAATCCAGAAGCGGATCGTGCGGGAAGCGCGTCTGGCCGGCAAGCCGGTGATCGTTGCAACCCAGATGCTGGAATCGATGGTAAGCGCTCCGGCACCGACGCGGGCTGAGGCCTCCGACGTGGCGACGGCGGTCTACGACGGCGCCGACGCTGTCATGCTTTCTGCCGAGACGGCGTCTGGAGACTATCCCATCGAAGCCGTGTCCATCATGGACCGCATTGCGCAACGCGTCGAGTCAGACCCGCTCTACCGCACGATCATGGACTCTCAGCACCCGATGCTGCAGGAAACCTCGGCGGATGCCATCACCGCGGCAGCCAGCCAAGTCGCGAAGACGATTCGGGCGGCAGCGATCGTAACCTATACGACATCAGGTTCGACGACGTTGCGGGCCAGCCGGGAAAGGCCCGAGGTGCCCGTTCTTTGCCTCGCCTCCAACATTGCCACGGCGCGCCGGCTGCAACTGGCCTATGGCGTACACGGCATTCACACGCGCGATATCGACAATTTCTCGGAGATGGTGCAAAAGGCTGTCCGCTACGCCCATTCCAGTGGCCTTGCGCAAGACGGCCAGCGTGTCGTCATCACTGCTGGAGTGCCGTTCGGCGTTCCGGGCAACACCAACATCCTGCGGATCGCCAGGGTGGAGCGGCCACCGCAGGGCACGGCCACTCAGCACGAAAGCGCTGCTCTCTCCGCGGTGGGCAGCGCTTGAGGTCAGCCGGAAGCGTTGTGCGGCGCCGCAGCTGCGGCGCCACCAACGAACCGACAAGCGGAATTGCGTCAGAGGTGACGTGAAGCGACCTTGCCCCCGTGCAACGCCTCCCATAGCCGGGTGACATCGGCGGCGAACAGGAGGCGATATGGCGAAGGCGACAAGGGCGTGGTATGCGCTGGAACTCAAAGAGGAAGCGGTCCGTCTGGTCTCGGGCGGCCAGCGAATTGCCGCAGTGACCAAGATGTTGGGCTAGTCGGAACCAACGTTGCACAACCGGGTCAAGGCGGCTGGCAATGGCGGCCTGAAGGGCGCCACGACAACGGTCGTCAGCGCTGAGCAAATGGAGATCAGCCGTCTGCGGGCAGAAATGGCCCGTGTAAAGATGGAGCGCGATACCCGAAAAAATGCGGCGGCGTACTTCGCCAAGGAGTCGCTGTGAAGTACGCCTTTATTCGGCGACACAAAGCACATCGTCGACGCCTGTTGCCGAGCCTGGATCTCCCTCATCAACAAACCTGGCCGCATTCGATCAACCTGTGGTTATCCGTGGGCCTTGCAGGTCAGAACGTCATGAACTTGGTATTGCAGGTCCGCACATCGCCCTGGAGTCGGTCCGATCAGGTTACCGGCGCCGGGTTGAAGAGCGTCAGCGAGTTGCGCAGGCCCCAATGGTCGGCCCAGGTCTTCTTCCGGCCGCTGGCGACATCCAGGATCATGCGGAAGATCTCCCATCCGATGTCCTCGATGGTGGCCTGACCGGTGGCGATGCGTCCGGCATCCACGTCGATCAGATCATGCCAGCGCTCGGCCAGCGCGGTCCGGGTCGAGACCTTGATGACCGGCACCATGGCGAGGCCATAGGGCGTGCCGCGCCCGGTGGTGAACACCTCCATGTTGCAGCCCGATGCCAACTGCAGCGTGCCGCAGACGAAGTCGCTGGCGGGGGTCGCGGCATAGATCAGTCCCTTGCGGTCGGCCCGCTGGCCGGGCGACAGTACCCCGGCGATCGGGCTGCTACCCGACTTGGCGATGGAGCCCAGCGCCTTTTCCACCACATTCGCCAGCCCGCCCTTCTTGTTGCCCGGCGACGGGTTGGCGCTGCGGTCGGTCTGGCCGGCGGAGAGGTAACGGTCGTACCAGTCCATCTCGCGGATCAGGGCCCGGCCGACCTCCTCGTCGACCGCGCGCGGCGTCAGCAGGTGGATGGCGTCGCGCACCTCCGTCACTTCGGAGAACATAACGGTCGCGCCGGCCCGCACCAGCAGGTCCGAGGCATAGCCGACCGCCGGGTTGGCCGTGACCCCCGAAAAGGCGTCGCTGCCGCCGCACTGCATGCCGACGACGAGGTCGGCGGCCGGGCAGGTCACGCGCCGGCGCCCGTTCAGCTCCCGAAGGCGCTTTTCCGCCATCTCCATGATCGAGGCGACCATGGCGCCGAAGCCGACATGGCGTTCGTCCTGCAGCGTCATGATGCTGGTGTCGCCGGCTGCACCGGCCGGCAGCAGGCGTTCCGGCTGCAGCTTCTCACAGCCCAACCCGACCACCATCACCTGTCCGCCCAGGTTGGGATTGCGGGCGAGATTCTGCAGGGTGCGGATCGGCACCACCGCTTCGGGGGCGTTGATTGCCACGCCGCAGCCATAGGCGTGCTCGATGGCGACGACATCGTCGACATTGGAATAGCGGGGCAGCAGTTCCTTCTTGATGCGCTCGATGGCGAAATCCATCACCCCCGCCACGCACTGCACGCTCATGCTGATGCCCAGCACGTTCTTGGTGCCGACTGATCCGTCCGGGTTGCGGAAGCCTTCGAACGTGTAGCCCTCCAGCGGGGGCTGCGCCGGCGGAACATTGGTGGCGAGCGGCAGGCTGGCCAGTGCCGGAGCGGGCGGCAGCCTCACCAGCGATTCCTCGATCCAGCTTCCCCGGGCGATGTCTCGAGCGGCATGGCCGATCACCTCGCCATAGCGCAGGATCGGCTCGCCCTCCGCCAGATCGGCGAGCGCCACCTTGTGGCCCTGGGGTACGAATTCGCGCAAGCTCAGGCCGCAGGGGAACGTCGTTCCTTCCGGCAGGCCCATGGTGTTGACGATGATGGCGACATTGTCGTCGCCATGCACCTTGATGTAGAGCGGGGTGTCGGACATCGGACGGGGTCCTCTCAGGCGTTCGTCTTGAACTTTGCGGCGAGCTGTTCGGAGGTGCGGGCAAGGATGCCGAGGTCGGATCCGACGGCGACGAAGGTACAGCCCAGCTCGATGTAGCGCTTGGCGAGCGCCTCGTCGGCCGACAGGATGCCGGCCGGCTTGCCGCAGGCGCGGATGCGGGCGATTGCGTCCTCGATCGCCGCCTGCACCTCCGGGTGCTTGGGATTGCCGACATGGCCCAGCGCCGCCGCCAGGTCGCCGGGGCCGATGAACACGCCCGTCACCCCCTCGACCGCCGCGATCTCCTCGATGTTGTCGAGGCCACGGCGGCTTTCCACCTGCACCAGGACCGCAAGCTCCGCCTCGCACAGCTGCGGATAGTCCTTGATCCGGCCGAAGCCGCTCGCCCGCGGCGCGGCCGAATAGCCGCGCACGCCATGGGGGGGATAGCGGGTGTAGGCGACCGCGTTGGCCGCCTCCTCCGCGCTCTCCACATAGGGGATGAGGAAGGACTGCACGCCGATGTCCAGGTAGCGCTTCAGCGTCACCATGTCGTTCCATGGCACCCGCACCACCGGATGTGCCCGTCCGCCGGCCGCCGCAGCCTGCAGCTGGCTGTAGACCATCGGCAGCTCGTTGGGCGAATGCTCGGTGTCCAGCACCAGCCAGTCGAAGCCGGAGCCGGCGATGATCTCCACCGTCACATGGCTCGACAGGATCGACCACAGGCCGATCTGCAGGTGGCCGGCGTCCAGCGCGCGCTTGAAGCTATTCTGGGGAATGGTCATGGCTTTACCTCATGGCTCGGCGCGCCGATCAGGATCGCGCGGAAATCATTGACATTGGTCAGGGTCGGGCCGGTCACCACGCCGTCGCCCAGCGCCTCGAAGAAGCCGTGGCCGTCGTTGTCGGCCAGGCTGTCGCGCGGCTTGAGGCCGAGGGTCCAGGCCCGGGCCAGCGTGTCGGGGCCGATGACGGCGCCGGCGATCTCCTCCTGCCCGTCCACCCCGTCGGTGTCGCCGGCGATGGCGTGGATGGCCGCATGGCCGTCCAGCGCGATGGCGAGCGACAGCAGGAACTCCACATTGCGGCCGCCGCGGCCCCCACCGCGCACCGTCACCGTGGTCTCGCCGCCCGACAGCAGGATGCAGGGCGCGGTGAAGGGCTGGGCACGGTCGGCCACCTGCAGGGCGAGGCCGCCCAGCACCTTGCCGACGTCGCGCGCCTCGCCTTCGATGCGGTCGCTCAGGATGTGGACCGGATAGCCGGCCTCGCGGGCGACGGCGGCGGCGGCCTCCAGCGCCATCTGCGGCGTGGCGATCAGGCGGGCCTCGCAGCCCGCCAGCCGCGGGTCGTCCGGCTTGACGCTTTCGCCGCGCCCGCTTTCCAACACGTCCAGCAGCGCGGGCGGCACGTCGATGCCGTAGCGGCGGAGGATGGCGAGCGCGTCGGCGCAGCTGGTGGGATCGCCGACGGTGGGGCCCGACGCGATGTCCATCGGGTTGTCGCCGGGCACGTCGGACAGCAGCAGGGTCAGCACCCGTGCCGGGGCGCAGGCGGCGGCGAGCCGGCCGCCCTTCACCGCCGACAGGTGGCGGCGCACGCAGTTCATCTCGGAAATCGTGGCGCCGGAGGCGAGCAGGGCGCGGTTGACCGCCTGCTTGTCCTCCAGCGTCACGCCGTCCAGCGGCAACGCCAGGAGCGCCGAGCCGCCGCCGGAGATCAGGCACAGCACCAGATCGTCCGCGCCGAGGCCGGAGACCAGGGCGCGGATGCGCTCGGCCGCCGCCAGCCCGGCGGCGTCGGGCACCGGGTGGGCGGCCTCGACGATCCCGATGCGCTCACACGGCACCGCATAGCCGTAGCGGGTGACCACCAGCCCGGAGAGGTCTCCCGGCCAATGGTCCTCGACCGCCCGCGCCATCGCCGCCGAGGCCTTGCCGGCGCCGATCACCACGAGCCGGCCCTTGGGGGGCTCAGGCAGGTTGGCCGGCACGCACAGCGCCGGCTGGGCGGCGGCGATTGCGGCCTCGAACATCTGGCGCAGCAGGTCGCGCGGAACGGTCGACATGGAACGAGCCTCCCTTCTCAGGCCTTCAGTTCAGACCTTCTGGCCGATCTCGAAGTTGGCGAGCATTTCCAGGGCGCGGACCATGCCGGAATGGTCCCAGGCCTTGCCGCCGTTGGCGGCGCAGGCGTTGAACAGCTCCTGGGCGGTTGCGGTGTTGGGCAGGCTGACGCCGAGCGAGCGGGCGGTGGCGAGCGCGAGGTTGAGGTCCTTCTGGTGCAGCTCGATGCGGAAGCCGGGATCGAAGGTGCGCTTGACCATGCGGTCGCCATGGACCTCGAGGATGCGGGAGTTGGCGAAGCCGCCCATCAGGGCCTGACGGACCTTGGCGGGATCGGCGCCGGCCTTGGCGGCGAGCAGCAGGGCCTCGCCGACCGCCTCGATGGTCAGCGCGACGATGATCTGGTTGGCGACCTTGGTGGTCTGGCCGTCGCCGTTGCCGCCGACCAGGGTGATGTTCTTGCCCATCAGCTCGAACAGCGGCTTGACGGTGGCGAAGGCTTTCTCCGGCCCGCCGACCATGATGGTGAGGGAAGCGGCCTTGGCGCCGACCTCGCCGCCCGACACCGGTGCGTCGAGATAGTCGCAGCCCAACTCGTTGACGCGGCGGGCGAAGTCCTTGGTGGCGACCGGGGAGATGGAGGACATGTCCACCACGATCTTGCCGGCGCTGAGGCCCTCGGCGACGCCGCCGGCGCTGAACAGGACCTTTTCGACGTCCGGGGTGTCGGGGACCATGATGAAGACGATCTCGGCCTGTTCCGCCACTTCCTTGCCGGAGCCGCAGGTCACGGCACCGCCGGCGGTCAGGGCGTTGGGCACCGGGCCGACAGTGTGGACGAACAGCGCGTGGCCCGCCGCCTGCAAGTGGCCCGCCATCGGCGCGCCCATGATACCCAATCCGATAAAGCCGATCTTGCTCATGATGTCTCCAATCCTGTTTATTTGCGAATGACCATGTTTTTCAGCTGGCGGCGCCGGGATCAGGCTGCCTGGAGCAGGGCCTGCGTGTAGCCCAGGCAGAAGGAGAAGAAGCGCTCGCGGTCCGGATCCACGTCGGAGAAGGGGACATGGTCCGGGCAGAGGACGCCCTTGTACCCGACTTCGCGGTAGGCGCGGATGCAGGCCGCCATGTCCACCGACCCTTCGTCCGGCATCGCCTCGCGGAAGTCGAGGTAGCCGCCCCTGATGTTGCGGAAATGGACCATGAAGATGCGGTTCTGCGGGCCGAAGGTTCTGATCGCTTCCAGCACCGTCTCGGTCGGGTTCCGCGACATCTCGGCGATGGTGCCCTGGCAGAAGTTGAAGCCGAGCGACTTGCTTTCAGGCGCAAGGGCGACGAAGCGCTTGAGGCCGTCCAGCGAGCCCAGCACATGGTGCACGCCGTTCAGGCCGCCCGGCGGATAGGCCGGGTCGTGCGGATGACAGGCGAGCTTCACGCCCGCCTTTTCGGCGGTGGGAAGCAGCGCTTCGACCAGATACTCGATGGCCCGCCAGCCGTCCGCTTCGGAGACGCCGCCGGCTTGCGATGCCATCACCTGGCCGCAAGTTTCGGCAGCGCCGCCGGCGCGCGCATCCTCGTCGTCCGGCAGGACGGTGCCCCAATAGGAGAAGCGGGCGTCGTTCTCCGCCCTGTACTCCTCGGCCTTGAAGGTGGAGCAGCGCATGCCGCCGCGCCCCTCCACCTCGCCGGTGCGGGTGATGCCGACCATGGCGACCGTGTATTTCACCATGTCCACGCCGCCGTCCGCGGCGGCCTGGATGTTGCGGCGAAGCTCCTTCGCCTTGGCCGCCGCCTTTTCGGGCGCGCGCAGGCTGTCGAGCAGGATGGAGCCGACATCCAGGGCCATGCCTTCCAGGCGCATGCCGTGGCTTTCGATCCACCGGCGCTGCGCCGCGACCTTGCCGGCATCCCACAGCCCGTCCTCGCCGATCACCGCGGTGTTGGGGCGGGTGTCGATGACGATGCCCTTGCAGCCGAGCTGGGCGGACAGGCGCAGGCGGCTGTCGGTCGGGTTGATCAGCTGTTCGCCGATATACATCGGGAAATCCTCTCGAATGCGTCTTCAGCGGGGGATGACGGAGGCGTTCACTTCCTGAGTTCCATGCGCTTGATCTCGCCGACGACGACCAGATAGCTGACCGCGGCGATCAGGGCGTTGGCGCCGACGAACAGCAGGGCGCCGTTGAACGAACCCGACGTCTGGATGATGTAGCCGATGATGATCGGCGTGCTGATCGAGGAGATGTTGCCGCACATGTTGAAGACGCCGCCCGACAGGCCCGTGATTTCCTTGGGCGCGCAGTCCGACATGACGGCCCAGCCCAGCGCGCCGATGCCCTTGCCGAAGAAGGCCAGCGCCATGAAGCCGACCACCACCCACTGCACGTCGGTGTAGTTGCAGGCGATCATGCTCATCGACAGCAGCATGCCGAGAACGATCGGCGTCTTGCGCGCCGCGGTCAGCGAGAAGCCCTTGCGCAGCATCGTGTCAGACAGCACGCCGCCCAGGATGCCGCCGGCAAAGCCGCAGATGGCGGGGATCGAGGCGATGAAACCGGCGCTGAGCACCGACATGCCGCGGGCCTGAACCAGATAGACCGGGAACCAGGTGATGAAGAAATAGGTGATCGCGTTGATGCAGAACTGGCCCAGGAAGATGCCGACCATCATCCGGCTGGCGAACAGCTGGCGGATGTAATCCCACTTGGCGCCGCCTGCCGCATCGGTCTTCTTCTTGGCAGCGTCGTCCATGTTGACCAGACCGCCGCCCGCGGCGATGTAGTCGATCTCCGCCTGATTGATCTTCGGGTGCTCGACCGGGCTGTAGACGGTCTTCAGCCAGATGCCGGAAACGACCAGACCCAGGGCGCCCATGAAGCCGAAGGCCCAAGGCCAGCCGAAGGAGTGGGTGAGCCAGCCCATCAGCGGGGCGAAGATCACCGTGGCGAAATACTGCGCCGAGTTGAAGATAGCAGAGGCCGTTGCGCGCTCATGGCCGGGGAACCAGGCGGCGACCACGCGGCTGTTGCCGGGGAAGGACGGGGCTTCCGCAAGGCCGACGGCGAAGCGCAGCGCGAACAGGGCCGTCACCGCCACGGCGCCGGTCAGGAAGCCGACGAAGCCCTGGAACAGGGTGAACACCGACCATGTGAAGATGCTCGCCGCATACACCCACTTCGAGCCGAAGCGGTCGAGCAGCCAGCCGCCCGGCAACTGGCCGATGACGTAGGACCAGCCGAAGGCGGAAAAGATGAAGCCCATCTGCGCGGCATTGATGCCGAGGTCCTTGGACAGCACCGGGCCGGCGATGGCCAGGACGGCGCGGTCGGCGTAGTTGATCGCTGTCACAACGAACAGCATAACAACGATCGTCCAGCGGATGCGTGTTTTTGTTGCCGCTGCCGCGCCTGCGACAGAGCTGTGATCCATCACTGTGTTGACACTCATGTGGCGCCTCCATTCTCGATGCTGCGCTGCCGTTTGTTATTTTCTGAGGCGCGCCGATCGGGAGAAAAATTCTGATGTGAGCGCTCTCTTATGGCCGGAAGAGTTCTTGATGTCTCTTGTTACCGCTCACAATAGCGCTGTGATTCCTAAACTCAACATCGGGACGGCGCAAGGGCCTGCGGCGCTTTGCCACGATTTTTTTCCGTTGGCCCAACGATCGAGGTAGGTGCCGCGGGTACGGGCAGGCGCCATTCGTCCGCTGCCCGTCCGCCGGACATCCTTGCGTCGAACCGTCGCAAGCCGTATCTAAACTCTACATCCTGGGGTTTACACCGTGTCCGACACACCAGCTATCCGCCCGCGTCAGGGTGCAGCCAAGAAAGACGCCCTGTCGGCAAAGGCCGCCGGAAGCCGTGCCACGCGTCCGACCAGCGGCAAGGCGACCCTGGAAACCGTGGCGATGCTGGCCGGCGTTTCCAGGATGACGGTCTCCCGCGTGATCAACCGCCCGGAATCGGTGACGCCGGAACTGCGGGAAATCGTTCTCAAGGCCATCTCCGAAACCGGCTATGTGCCCAACCTGCTGGCCGGCGGGCTGGCATCGAGCCGGACCAAGCTGGTCGCCGCGGTCGTGCCGACGCTGACGCATGTGCTGTTCTCCGGAGCGATCCAGGCCTTCACCGACCGGCTGGCGTTGGACGGCTATCAGATGCTGCTGGGGCTGTCCGGCTATCCGACCGAGCGGGAGGGCGAACTGCTGCAGGCCATCCTCAGCCGCCGTCCGGACGCCCTGTATCTCACCGGCACCAGCCATCTGGCGCAGACGCGCCGGCAACTGCGCGCGGCCAACATCCCGATCGTCGAAACCTGGGACCTGTCGCACAAGGCCGTGGACATGGCCGTGGGCTTCTCCCATCAGGCGGTTGGCAGGGGTGTCGCCGAGTATCTCCATCACAAGGGCTACCGTCAGTTCGCGGCGATCAGTGCCGAGGACGAGCGCGCCATGCTGCGCACCCGCGAATTCGTTGCAACCCTGGCCCGGCATGGCATCCAGGAGGTCACCTGCCTTTCGACCGAGGCCCCAAGTTCCATGGCCATGGGGCGGCAGGCCCTGGGTGAGCTGCTGGCCCGCGGCTTCCGCCAGGGCGCCATCCAGTGCAGTTCCGACGCCATGGCTCATGGCGTGGTGCTGGAGGCGCAGGCCCGCGGCCTGTCGGTCCCGGGGGACATCGCCGTCATCGGTTTCGGCGACCTGGATTTCGCCGCCTACATGTCGCCGCCGTTGAGCACGGTGCGCATCGATCGGTCGGCAATCGGCCGTTTGGCCGCCGAAGCCCTGCTGACCCGTCTGGCAGGCAACCGGGTGACCAGGAAGGTCGTCGACGTCGGATTCGAGATCGTGGAACGGGCCACCGCCTGACCGACGATCGAGAGCCGGGTCAGACGGCCCCGTGCGCCTCCACATACAGGGCGTAGACGGAGTGGCAGCTCGCCATGTAGAGCCGGTTGTTCTTCGGCCCGCCGAAGGTCAGGTTGGCGCAGCGCTCGGGCAGCCTGATGAAGGCCATGGGTTTTCCCTGGGGGTTGAACACCATCACGCCGTCGAGGTCTTCGGATTTGCCCTTCAACGGATAGACCATGTGGCCGCCGACCTGGGTGGGTTCGCCCTGCAGGGCGCCGTTGCTTCCCCAGCCGCACCACAGATTCCCGTCACGGTCGACCTTGAAGCCGTCCAGCGCCCCGAAATCGGCCGCGTCGATCAGCTTGGTCTTGTTGGACAGGGTGTTGTCCTTGCCGACGTCGAAGCTCCAGACGCTGCGGTTTGGCGTGCCCTTCCATTCCACCACATAGAGCTTGCTCTCGTCCGGCGAGAAGGCCAGACCGTTGGGATTCACGAGATCCGTGACCACCGCCGCGATGCGGCCGTCCGGGGCGATGCGGTAGACGTTGGTGGTTTCCTGCTCCGGCTTGGCCCTGAACCCCTCCCATTCGCCGTTGATGCCGAACAGGGGATCGGTGAACCAGACGCTGTCGTCCGACTTGACCACCACGTCGTTGGGCGCGTTCAGGCGCTTGCCCTGATAGGACTCGGCAAGCACGGTGATCTCGCCGCTCTTCTCGGTGCGGACCACCCGCCGGGTTACCGAATGCTCGCAGGTGACCAGCCGCCCCTGCCGGTCGCAAGCGTTGCCGTTGGCGTAATTGGCGTTTTCGCGGAACACCGTGGTCTTCCCGGTCTTCTCGTCGAAACTCATGATGCGGTTGTTGGGAATGTCGCTGAACAGGAGCGTGCCCGTCTCCGGGAAATAGGCCGGGCCCTCGGCCCAGCGGAAGCCGGTGGCGACCTGCTCCACCGAGCTGCTGTAGATACGGTACTTGGCGAAGCTCGGATCCAGGATCTGGACGGCCGGGTCGGGATAGCGGGCGTTGGGCGTGAACGGGATCGCCTGAGCGAAGGCGTTGCCGGCGGCCATCGCCGCACCGGCGCCGGCGACCTGCAGGAAGCGGCGCCGGCCGAGGGCGGGCCGACCGAGGTTGGGGAGTGTGGTCATAATGTCTCCTCGGAGTTTCAGTTTTGGATTTTTGGACATGGATCGCCGGCTCACGGGAGGCGGTCGCCTTCCGTGTCGTTTCCCTTCCGCGCGCCGGCCGGCAGCGGAAGGGTCATGCGGGACAAGTCATTCCACGTAGATCGCCGCCTTGCGGAGGATCTCCCCCCAGCGCTGCACCTCGCTGGCAAGCTGGGCCTGCAGGGCGTCGGGCTGCGCGTCGCCGGGTGAGGCCGGGCGGGCGCCGCGGCTGGCGAAGGCGGCCGTCAGGCTGGGGCTCGCCAACGCTTCCCGCAGTCCCGCCACGAGCGCGGCGACCGTTTCCGGCGGTGTGCCCTTCGGTGCGTAGAGGCCATGCCAGACCGTCAGGTCGAATCCGGCCAGCCCCGCCTCGTCGAGGGTCGGCACCTGCGGCAGCTCCGCTGTCCGGGCCTTGGCGCTGACCCCCAGTACCTTCAGGCGGGCAGACCTGATCAGCGGCAAGGTGTGGGTGGTCTGGTCGCAGAGCAGATCGACATGTCCGTTCATCACGTCCATCACCGCCGGCTTTGTTCCGCGATAGGGGACGCTGGTCAGTTCGGTCCTCAGCATGTCCATCAGCAGCAGCCCGCACAGATAGGAGGCCGAGCCGACGCCGGCGTTGGCGATGGACAGCCGGTTTCCCTCCGTCCGGACCAGGGCCTTGAACTCCTCGACCGTGGCAGCCTTCAGGCCCGGCTTCGCGACCAGCGTCATCGGCACCTCGGCCACCATGCCGATGGGGGCGAAATCATCGACCGGGTGGTAGCGCAACGCCGTGTAGAGCCACATGCTGGTGGCATGCCCGATGTTGGACAGCAGCAGCGTGTTGCCATCGGGGCCGGCCTTCGCGACCCGCTCGGCGCCCACGGTGCCTCCCGCTCCATCCACATTGCGGACGACCACCTTGCGGTCCAGGGAGTCGGCCATGGCCGCCGCCAGCGCGCGGCCGAGCGCATCGGTGGGGCCGCCGGCCGCGAAGGGAACGACGATGGTCAGGGGCGGCCCGGCCCGCTCCGCGGCCTGGACGGGCAGGCAGAGCGCCAGGAGCATTGCCAGGGACAACAAGGTCTTCAGCGACATGACAGTCACTCCTTGGAAACGGGCTTCATTCCTGGAAGGCTTCCTCGCGCTTGCGCCGGACAGCGGGCGCCAGGACCGTCACCAGCAGCGCCAGCGCCACCACCAGCATGGCCGCGCTGATCGGGCGCGTCGCGAACACCATCGGATCGCCCTTGGAGATCAGCAGCGCCCGCCGCAGATTCTCCTCCATCATCGGTCCCAGGATGAAGCCCAGCAGCATCGGCGCCGGCTCGCAGTCTAGCTTGCGGAAGACGTAGCCAAGCACCCCGAACCCGGCCATCAGGAAGATGTCGAAGACCGAGTTGTTCAGGCTGAACACGCCGATGGCGCAGAACACCAGGATCGCCGGATAGAGCAGGTGGTAGGGGACCGCGATCATCCGAACCCACAGCCCGATCAGCGGCAGGTTGAGCACCAGCAGGAACATGTTGCCCACCCACATCGAGACGATGATCCCCCAGAACAGCGCCGGCTGTTCGGTCATCACCGACGGGCCGGGCTGGATGCCCTGGATGATCATCGCCCCGATCATCAGCGCCATCACCGGGTTCGACGGGATGCCCAGCGTCAGCATCGGGATGAAGGAGGTCTGCGCCCCGGCATTGTTGGCGGCCTCCGGTGCGGCGACGCCCTCGATGGCGCCCTTGCCGAACTCCTCCGGATGGCGGGAGACCTTCTTTTCCATCGAGTAGGCCGCGAAGGAGGCCAACATCGCCCCGCCGCCCGGCAGGATGCCGAGCAGCGATCCCAGTGCCGTGCCGCGCAGAACCGGCGCCACGATGCGCTTCAGGTCGCTTCTGGAGGGCAGCAGGCCGGTGACGCTCTTCACCATGGTGGTCCGCGTCGCCTCGTTCTCCAGATTGGCGACGATCTCGGCGATGCCGAACACGCCCATGGCGACGATGACGAAGCCGATGCCGTCGGCCAGTTGCGGCAGGTCGAAGGTGTAGCGCGCGGTGCCGGAGTTCACGTCGGTGCCGATCAGGCCAAGCAGCAGGCCCATGACGATCATCGCCAGCGCATGCAGCAGCGAACCCTGCGCCAGCACGATGGACGCCACCAGCCCCAGCACCATCAGCGAGAAATACTCGGCCGGACCGAACTTCAGCGCCAGATCGGCCAGCGGCGGCGCGAACAGCGCCAGCAGGACCGTCGCCACCGTGCCGGCGAAGAAGGAGCCGAGGGCGGCGGTGGCGAGCGCCGTGCCCGCCCGGCCCTGGCGAGCCATCTGATAGCCGTCGAGCGCCGTCACCACCGAGGAGGACTCACCCGGCAGATTGACCAGGATGGCGGTGGTCGAGCCGCCATATTGCGCACCGTAGTAGATGCCGGCCAGCATGATCAGGGCGGATTCCGGCGGCAGCCCGATGGTGACGGGCAGCAGCATGGCGATGGTGGCGACCGGCCCCAGCCCCGGCAGCACGCCGATGGCGGTGCCCAGGAACACGCCGAGCAGGCAGTAGGCGAGGTTGGAGAGGCCCAGCGCGGTCTGGAAGCCGAGCGCGAGATTTGCCAGGATGTCCATGGTGGCCTCCCGCTCATCCGGTGAACCAGGGGCCGAGCAGCGCCATCGGCACGCCCAGCCCCCTGACGAAGACCAGCGCGCAGAAGGCCAGCAGGGCCACAAGCCCCGCAGCGGCGCGGACCTCGAAGCGGAACATCCGGCTGGCCGCGGCGCTGACCAGGATCAGCGCCAGCAGTGCCGGAATCAGCCCGGCCGGTTCCAGCAGGACGCCGAACAGCGCGGTTGCGCCCGCCACCAGCGCCAGCCCCTTCCAGGCGACGGCTCCGATCGGGCCGCCGTCCTGGATGAAGGAGCGGAGGACGGACAACACGCCGAAGACGGCCAGCAGCCAGCCGAGCACGGTGGGGAAATAGCCGGGTCCCATGCGGCTGCCGGTCCCGGGGGCATAATCGCGGCCGATCCACACCGCCGCCAGTCCGACGGCGATGTAGATGACGCCCGCACAGAGATCCTTGGGATTGCGCGAACAGGTCGTCATCGGATTTGCCTTATTGGTCCGGAGTGATGTTTCCGGTCTCCACCACCGACTTCCAGCGCGTCAGTTCGGCGTCGAGGAACTGCGCGAACTTGGCGCTGCCGGTGCCGACCACCTCGAAGCCCGCCTCCTCGAAGCGGCCCTTGACGTCGGGGGCGGCGAGTGCGCCGGTTAGGCCGGCTTCCAGCTTGGCCTTTACGTCCTTCGGCAGACCGGCGGGGGCGGCGACGGCCTGCCAGGAATAGACCTCGACGCCCGGAACGCCGGCCTCCGCCATGGTGGGCGTATCGGGGAAGGCGGGGATGCGCTTGTCGCTGGTGACGGCCAGCAGCTTCAGCTTGCCGGCCTTGATGTGGCCGGTGACCGCGCCGAGATTCTGGAACGACACCTCGGCATGCCCGCCGATCAGGTCGGTGATGGCCGGACCGCCGCCCTTGTAGGGCACATGAAGGCCGGTGGTGCCGGTCTGCTGCCAGAACAGCGCCGCGGTGAGGTGGTCCGAGGAACCGGTGCCCGAGGACGCGAAGGTTACCTTTTCCGGGTTCTTCTTCAGATGGGCGATCAGGTCCGCGACGGTGTTGACCGGGAGGTTGGGCGTCGCCACCAGCGCGTTCGGCGTGCGCACCGCCACCGTCAGCAGGTCGAAGTTCTTTCTGGGATCGTATTTCAGCCCTTTGTAGAGCACCGGATTGATGGCGTAGACGCCGATCGAGGCGACCAGCAGCGAATAGCCGTCCGGCTTTGCCTGGGCGATCTGCGCCGCCCCGATCGAGCCGTTGGCGCCGGGCCGGTTTTCGACGACGACCGGCTGGCCGACGGCTTCGGTAAGCTTCGGTCCGATCAGCCGCGCCGTTGTGTCCGACGCGCCTCCCGGCGGGAAGGGCACGATCATCGTCAGCGCCTTGTCCGGATAGTCGGCGAGGGCCGGCACGGACAGCATCGCGGCGACCGCGGCCATGGTGAGAAACGGCAAGGTCTTCATGGTTCCTCCCTATTCCACTTTGTTTTTTGGCTGCCGCCGGCGATCGGCGGTCATGGCCGACGTCGTTTCAGTCCCTGAATTTCCTGGCGATCGCCTCGGTGGTGCGGGCGAGCAGGCCGGTGTCGATCCCGACGGCGGTATAGACGCAGCCGGCCGCCATGTAGCGGCGCGCCAGCGTCTCGTCGGCGGTGAGGATGCCGGCCCGGCTGCCGGCGGCGACGATCCGGCCGATGGTCTTCTCGATCAGATCCACGATCTCCGGGTTGCCCTGGTCGCCGAGATAGCCGAGGTCGGACGACAGGTCGCCCGGACCGATGAACAGACCGTCGATGCCCGGCACCGCGGCGATGGCCTCCAGATTGTCGAGGCCCTTGCGAGTCTCGATCTGCACGAGGATGCAGATCTCCTCGTGGGCGCGGCGGTGATAGTCCTTCACCCGGCCGAAGCGCGAGGCCCGGCTGGCCCCGGCGAAGCCGCGGATGCCGTCGGGGGGAAAGCGCGTGGCGGCGACCGCGGCCTTGGCCTCCTCGACCGTCTCCATCATCGGGACCAGGAAGGACTGCACGCCGATGTCGAGATAGCGCTTGATGACGATCGGATCGTTGTCCGGAATGCGGACGACCGGATGCGTCGTGTTTTCCATCATCGCCTGCAACTGCGCCAGGATGCCCGGCACGTCGTTGGGCGCGTGTTCGGCGTCGAGCAGCAGCCAGTCGAAGCCGGAACCCGCCAGGATCTCGGTGGCGGTGGGGCTGGCCATGCTGTTCCAGAAGCCGATCTGCTTTTGGCCGGCCTGGATGGCGCGCTTGAAGGAATTGGTGCGGAGGTCCACGGGACGGCGTGCCTTTCGATGGGGGTTGACGGGTTTGCCTGCCTATTCCGCCAGCGCTTCCGTGCGTTTGCGCAGGACCGCGGGGGACAGCATGGCGAGAAGCAGGACCGCGACGACCGCGAGCAGGACGGCGCTGATCGGGCGGGTGAGGAAGACCGACGGGTCGCCGTCGGACAGCTGCATGGCGCGGCGGAAATTCTCCTCCAGCTGCGGGCCGAGAACGAGGCCGAGCAGCAGCGGCGCGGGCTCCACCCCCACCTTGATGAAGAAATAGCCGACCACCGCGCAGCCCAGCATGAGCCAGACGTTGAAGACGCTGTTGGAGATGCCGTAGGTGCCGATGCAGCAGAACAGGACGATGGCCGGGAACAGCAGGCGGTAGGGGATCTTCAGCATCGAGACCCACAGCCCGACCAGCGGCAGGTTGATGATCAGCAGCATCAGGTTGCCGGTCCACATGCTGGCGATGACGCCCCAGACCAGGGCCGGCTGTTCGGTCATCACCTGCGGGCCGGGCTGGATGCCCTGCATCATCAGCGCGCCGATCATCAGCGCCATCAGCGCATTGGCCGGAATGCCGAGGGTCAGCAGCGGGATGAAGCTGGTCTGCGCCCCGGCGTTGTTCGCCGCCTCCGGCCCGGCGACGCCTTCGATGGCGCCCTTGCCGAAACGCTGGGGATCGCGGGCGATCTTCTTCTCCAGCGCATAGGCGGTGAAGGGCGGCAGCGCCGCACCCCCGCCTGGCAGCACGCCCAGCGCCGAGCCGATGGCGGTGCCGCGCAGCATGGCGGGGAAGGCCGCCTTGAGGTCGGCGCGCGTCGGCACGAGGTCGCGCAGCTTCTGGCTGACCACCTGCCGGACCTCGTTGCGCTCCAGGTTGGCGATGATCTCGGCCAGCCCGAACATGCCCATCGCCACTGGGACGAAATCGAGCCCGTCGGACAGGGCCGGGATGCCGAAGGTCATTCGGGCGGCACCGGAATTCACGTCGATCCCGATGGTTCCCAACAGCAGCCCGAGGAACACCATCGCCAGCGATTTCGAGACCGAACCATGGGCAAGGATCACGGCGGCGAGCAAGCCCAGGACCAGCAGGCTGAAATACTCCACCGCGGTGAATTTCAGCGCCAACGCAGCGAGCGGCAGGCTGAGCAGCGCGATGACGATTGTCGCGACGGTTCCGGCGAAGAAGGACGACACGGCGGCGATCGCCAGCGCCGGACCCGCCCGCCCCTGGCGCGCCATCGCATGCCCGTCCAGGCAGGTGACGACCGAGGACGTTTCGCCCGGCACATTCACCAGAATGGCCGTGGTGGAACCGCCGTACTGCGCGCCGTAGAAGATGCCG
Source organism: Azospirillum humicireducens (assembly GCF_001639105.2). Classification (NCBI taxonomy): domain Bacteria; kingdom Pseudomonadati; phylum Pseudomonadota; class Alphaproteobacteria; order Rhodospirillales; family Azospirillaceae; genus Azospirillum; species Azospirillum humicireducens. Next base: position 982,139 of record NZ_CP028903.1, on the reverse strand, counting down.
GCGAGCATGATCAGCGCCGATTCCGGCGGCAGCCCGAAGGTGAAGGGCAGCAGCAGAGCCACCGTCGGGATGGGACCGATGCCGGGCAGCACACCGATCGCCGTTCCGATGACGACGCCGATCAGGCAATAGAGCAGGTTGTTGAATTGCAGGGCCGTGGACAGGCCGAGCAGGAGATTGTCGAACAGCTCCATGGGATGCCTACCCGAGCTAGATGGACCAGGGCCAGATGGGGACCGGCAGGGCGAGCGCCTTCACGAACAGAAGGACCGCCCCGGCGGTGACGCACAGGCCGAACAGGATGACTTCGAACAGGCGGCTCTGGCGGCTGGCGGCGGCGGCCAGCAGGACCGCCGAGAAGGAGGCTGCCACCAGACCGGCGTCCTCGATCAGGAGTGCGAAGGCCCCGACGGCGACGGCGATTCCCAGCATCGGCCGCGCCTGTACCCGCTCGATGCCGGCATGGCCGCGCGCCAGGCTGCGGCCGGCGAAGAACAGGCCGAAGCCGAGCAGGATCAGCGCGATGGCACGCGGCATGTAGCCCGGCCCCATATCGGCCGCGGAGCCGCCGGAGAGCCTCGACGTCGCGGCGAAGGCGCCCGCAGACAACGCGATCAGGAATACGCCGAACAGAAGGTCGGGCCAGTCGAGCCGCCGCCCCGCCGGCCGGAGCTGGGACATGTCGAAATGGGGCATGGCGAATGTCCGGTGAAGCTGGTCAGTTGGAGTTGGACTTGATGTCCGCGGCGCGGACGATGCCGCCCCAGGACTCGATGTTGGTGGCGAGCCATGCCTTGACCTCGTCCGGCGTGCCGGGGCGCACCATGCCGCCCTGTTCCGCGACCTTCTCTTTGATCTCGGGAATCGCCAGGATCTTCTGAAGCTCGGCATTCAGCTTGGAGATCATCTCCGGCGGGGTTTTGCCGGTGGTCAGGATGGCCTGCCATGTCCCGGCGTCGGACAGCGGGAGCTTGGCCTCCTTGAAGGTCTGCGCCTCCGGCAGGGCGGGCAGCCGCCCGTCGCCGGTGACGGCGATCCCGACGAGCTGCTTGGACGTCACGAAGGGCAGCGTCGCCGTGGCGCCGTTGATGATGACCGTGCTTTCGCCGGACACGACCGCGCGCGACGCCGCGGCGCCGCCCTTGTAGGGCACAGCCTTCCAGTCGATGCCGAGGTCTCGGGCCAGCGCCACCGACGTGATGTGGTTGAGCGCGCCGACGCCGGAATTGGCGACCGCCAGCTTGCCGGGGTTGGCCTTGGCGTAGGCGACCAGTTCGGGAACGGTCTTGGCAGGCACGGACGGATGCACCGCCAGCACATAGGGGCCGAACATCACCATTCCGACCGGCGCCAGATCCTTCTGCACATCGTAGGACAGGTCCGGGAACAGGCTGGGGGCCACGGCCAGTGAGCCGATGTCCATCAGCAGAAGCGTGTGGCCGTCCGGCTTGGCCTTCGCCACGGCATCGGCGCCGATATTGCCCGCCGCACCCGGCTTGTTCTCCACCACCACCGGCTGACCGACCGCTTCGGACAGCTTGGGGCCGATGAGGCGGGCGAGAATGTCGGACGTGCCGCCGGGGGCGAAGGGAACGACGATGCGCACCGGGCGGTCGAACGATTGTGCCTGCACGAGGGTGGGAATGAGGGCGCCGCACAGCGCCAAGGCAGCGACAGCCGCCCCCAGACGACGAAACTTCATCGGCATTTCCTCCACTTGGCGGCTTCGCGCGTGTCGTGCCTGTGGTCCGCGGCACATTTTCGTTCGCGACATTGATGGTACGTTACACGGACAGTCGTTGCTTAATGAGTTGTTTTGCGCATTGATCGATGCCATTTTTGGATCGATGTTCGAGCTCAGCCATCTCCGATGCTTCGTTGCGGTCGCCGAGGAACTTCATTTCGGTCGGGCCGCCGCGCGCTTGAATCTCACGCAATCGCCGCTCAGCCGTCAGATACAGCTGCTGGAACATGCGCTGGATGTCCGGCTTCTGGACCGCACCAGCCGGTCTGTCACCCTGACGCGGGCGGGGCATAACTTCCTGCCGGAAGCGCGCCGGCTGCTTCGGTTGGCGGAGGGCGCCGCCCTGGCCGCCCGGCGGACGGCGATCGGCGAGGAGGGAACGGTGACGCTGGGCTTCACTGCGGCCTCCGGGTATGAATTCCTGCCGCAGCTGATCCAGACGCTGCGGGAATCGGCGCCGGGCATCGATCTGGACCTGAAAGAGATGGTGTCGGCCGATCAGCTGGACTCGCTGACGGCCGGCCGGATCGACATCGGCCTGATCCGTCCGTCCTACAACCGCCGTGAATTCGACTCGCTGTGCGTGGTGCGCGAACCGCTGGTGCTGGCCGCACCGGAAGGCCATCCCGTCGCCGCGCTTCCGGAGGTGTCGATCGCCGACCTCGACCAGCAGCCGATGGTGGCCTATTCGCCGTACGAGGCGCGTTACTTCTACGACCTCCTCGCCACCCTGTTCACCAGCGCCGGGGTCCGCCCGCGCTATGCGCAGCACATCAGCCAGATCCACACGATCCTCGGGTTGGTGAAGGCGGGCATCGGGCTGGCGCTTGTGCCGCGCGCGGCATTCAATCTGAGATTTCAGGGGGTGGTGCTGCGACCGCTTGCGGGCGATGCGCATCCGATCGTGGAACTGCACGCGGTCTGGCGTCCAAGAAACGCCAACCCCGCGGTAGCAACCGTACAAACGGTCCTGCGAGAGCGTGTTAGAGCATGTTTGTAGACGTCATCGGCCGCCGGCCTGAGGCGTGAGCCCCTTCAGGCGCCTGGAGAGGATGGAAATGAAGGCGATCTGGACGAAGGCGACGAGGTGCTCCTCCGTCCGCTCGACGATGGTTTTCAATCGCCGGTAGCAGCTGATCCAGCTGAAGGAGCGCTCCACCACCCAGGCGATTTCGGTGGGGATGAACACCCCGTCGCGGTCACGGGCGATCGGCTGGACCGTCATGCCGAGCGCCTCCCCGGCTTTGGCGGGTTGTTGCACGGATGGGATCGCTGTCGTAGGCAGCGGCCCCGCCTCTGTTTAGGTTTCTGACCGTGCCCTACAATGCGAACGCCGCCCGCCGACGGCACCGTCAACTCGTTGGCACCGACCTTATGGTTGGCGCAGCTCGGCCACGGATGCCCGGAGATCGGGGGATCAAGCGGCCAGCGGCGTACCGGCGACTTCGGCCCAGGTGGTGAAGGCCTGGGCGCAGGCTGCGCGGTAGTCGGAGGCGGGACGGTGATCGTGGCGGAGGTGGAAGAGGTTGGCGATCGGGTCATGGATAGACAGAAAGCGCTGCACCTGTTGGGGCGGTTTGAAGCGCTTCATCTGCCGCTCGCGTCGCCGGGTCGGTTGGTGCGAGTTCACGGCCCGGTTGTTGATGCCCTTGTGCTGGCGATGCTCCACCCCCGGCATGATGGTCCGCTTGGCCGCGGCGTAGGACTTCAGCTTGTCGGTCACCAGCACCCGCGGCGCGCGGCCCTGCTTTTTCAGCAATTTGCGGAGCAGGCGCTTGGCCGCCTTGGCATCGCGCCGGCTCTGCACCAGCACATCGAGCACGAAGCCATCGCGGTCGACAGCCTGCCACAGATAATGTTTCTTGCCGGCGATGGTCAGGACGACCTCGTCGAGGTGCCATTTATCGCCCCGGCGTGGCGCCCGCCGGCGCAATCGATCTGCGATCTCGCGGCCGAACTTCAAGGCCCATTTCCGCACCGTCTCATGGCTCACGGTGGTGCCGCGGGCCGCCAGCATCTCCTCGACCATACGCAGGCTCAAGGGGAAGCGGAAGTGGAGCCACACCGCCGTCGCGATAACCTCGGCGGGGAAGCGGTAGCCGACGTAGCGGGGGTCACGAGACGTCGTCATGGCAACCCTATACCCGCACCACTGCCGCCCCGCCATCGTGGACTTGACGGTACCTGGAACGCGCCTTCAACCTTGGACCCAGTGTGTTCGCCGAAGCTGTGCAGTTCATCAGCCAGCAACTCGAACTTCAGGGCGCATAGCGTTGGCGGTGTTGTCCATAACCATCACCTCGCGCCTGCCGGCCAACTTTGCAACAGAGCCCCCGCATCGTCCCCTCTTCGGCGGCTTTCTCTTCGATCGGAGAGAATCACGACAGGCCGGACAGGCACCGCTTTTTCCGCGTCCTGCTAATTCTACTGTGTCATAAAGTT
>NZ_CP028903.1:445082-615769 GCF_001639105.2 Azospirillum humicireducens | reverse complement strand
CGCCTGTTCCACAGCAGTCGATCCTGCGTCTGTTCTAAGGCGTAGAGTTCGGGTAGGGAGTTCGGGTAGGATCACGCCCGGCGGGCGGCGGCATCAGGCCGCCGCCCGTTTCTTTTTTGGGCCTGACCGGGTCGGCAAAGGCCGGACGGCAATGGCCCGCAAGCCCCGGGTTCCGCACTCATGCCGCTCAAGTTCGTTCTTCGTCCCAACGAGAAGGTCATCATCAACGGCGCCGTCATCGGTGCCGGCGACCGTCCGGGCTCGTTCTTCCTCTACAACACCGCGAACTTCCTGAGGGGCCGTGAAGTCCTGAAGGAAGAGCAGATCGACTGCATCGAGAAGAAGCTCTATTTCGTCATCCAGCTCGTTTATATCTTCCCGGAAGATGCGATGCTGAACCTCCAGCGCTTCGCGTCGATCCTGGATGAGACGCGCCAGGCGCGGCCCGACGCCGCCAAGGTGCTGGACGAGATCGAACGCCTCGTCGAAGCCCGCAACTACTACCGGGCGCTGAAGCTCTGCCGCAAGATGTTCAGGTCCGGCGACGGCGCCACCACCACCGGCGGAACCGGAGACGCCGGGGCGGGTGACGACGACGACGCACCGGCCGACGATCGGATGCCGTGACCCTCGCCGAACTGTTCGACGCCGCACTGCCGCTTCACCGTGCCGGCCGGCTTGGCGGGGCGCTGGCCCTCTATCGCCGCATCCTGGTCGATGATCCGGCAAATGCCGATGCGCTGCACCTGTCGGCATTGATCATCCATCAGGCCGGGCTGCCGGCTGCGGCATTGCGGCGCTTGCGGGCTGCGCTTGCGGTGCAGCCCAATTTCCCGGCGGCGTGGAACAGCCTCGGCAATATCCTGGCGGATATGGACCGGGCGGAGGAGGCGCTGGAGGCCTATGCGCTCGCGATCCGGCAGGACGACCATTATGTCGAGGCCTACAGCAACCGCGGGGCGGTCCTCCGGCGCCTGGGCCGGCGGGAGGAGGCGGTCGAGGATTACGTCCGCGCGCTGACCCACGGACCAGACAACATCGCGGCCCGCGTCAGTTACGGCATCCTGCAGCGGGAGCTTGGCCGGATTCCACAGGCGGCCAACGCCTTCTATGCGGTGGTGCAGGCCGACCCATCCCATTCTGACGCCTGGCGCCATCTGGCGATCTGCCTGCGCGGGCTCGGTCATCCGGACGCCGAGGAGTGCCTGCGGCGTGCGCTGACCGATTTCCCGGCGGACGAGGAGTTATCGCTCGAACTGGGGATGATACTGATCGCCCGGAGACGCTATGGAGAAGCCCGCGATGCCTTGGCACCGGCGGCTGAGCTTCATGGCGGCAACGCACTGCTGCATTTCACGCTCGGTACTGCCTTGCAAGGCTTGGGGCGCCTGCCGGAGGCCGTGGCCAGGTTCCGCCATGCGTTGGAGCGCGATCCGGCGATGCAGGGCGCCTGCAACAACCTGGGCGTGGCACTGCTCGACCTGGGGGATGCCGACGCGGCCGTGCCCGTCCTGCGCCGGGCGATGGCGCTGTCTCCGGACGATGCGATGGTGGTCAACAACCACGGCACGGCGCTGGAGAACCGGTACGATCCCGATGCCGATCCGGAGCCGTCGGCCCGATGGTACCGCCGCGCCCTTCGGCTGCGTCCCGATTACGGGAAGGCGCTGATCAATCTGGCCGGGATCCAGGGCACGTTGCGGCAGACCGCGGCGGCGGAGGATCTCTATCGTCGCGCGGCGGCGGCCGAACCGAGGAATGCCGAGGCCTATGCCAATGTGGCCAGCCTGCGGTTGGACCGCGACGACCTGGCCGGGGCGGAGCGGCTGTACCTGCGGGCGCTGGCGATCGACCCCGACCGGCCGGCGACGCTGACGGGCTATGGTCTGGCCCTCCAGATGCGCGGCCGCATCGAAGAGGCGGAGGCGGCCCACCGCCGGGCGCTGGCGATCGATGCCCGCCATGCGGATGCGGCATGCAATCTCGGCATGCTGATCTGGCAATACCGCCAGGATGCGGAAGTTGCCGAGCCCTGGATGTCGCTGGCCCTTTCGATCAATCCGTCATTGGGCAGCGCCCATCTGAACCGCGGACTGCTGCGGCTCGCCGGTGGCGATCTGGCCGGCGGCTGGGACGATTACCGCTGGCGCTTCCGGGCGAAAGGCTATGTCAGCCGGCGCCTCGCCGTTCCTCCCTGGCGCGGCGAGAATAGTGCCGGCCGTCGCCTGCTGGTCTGGCGGGAGCAGGGGGTGGGCGACGAGATCCTGTTCTCCTCCTGCTTTCCGCCGCTCATCGCGCGTGCCGGACATGTGGTGATCGAGTGCGACCGCCGTCTGGTGCCGCTGTTCGCGCGTTCCTTCCCGGCCGCGACGGTGCGGGAGCAGTCGGTCTGCGAGGCAGGCCGGGAACTGATCGATCCGCCGGATGTCGATGCCCATGTGGCGGCCGGCGACCTGCCGGGGCTGTTGCGCGACAGCCTGTCCACATTCGAGCAGCAGGACTCCTGGCTGGTTCCCGACCCGGACCTGGTGGAGCATTGGCGTGAGCGGCTGGCGGCGCTTGGGCCGGGGCTGCGGGTCGGCATCGGCTGGCGCAGCCAACTGATGACGACGGACCGCAAGGCCTCCTACGTGATGCTGGAGCATTGGGGACCGCTGTTCGCCGTTCCAGGCGTGCTGTTCGTCAACCTGCAATATGGCGAGTGCGAGGCCGAGCTTGCGGCGGCCGAACAGCGCTTCGGCATCCGCATCCACCGCTGGACCGACCTGAACCTCAAGGACGATTTCGACGGGGCGGCGGCGCTGACGGCGAATCTCGATCTGGTGATCTCGCCGGCGATGTCGGCGGGGGAACTGGCCGGGGCCCTGGGCGTGCCGGTCTGGCGCTTCGGCCATCGCGACTGGACGCAGCTCGGCACCGGTGTCCGCCCCTGGTTCCCGACCATGCGCCTGTTCCAGCCCAAACCCGGTGAGGGGCTGGAGACGGCATTGACCGGCATGGCGAAGGAACTGGTGCGACTGGCATCCCCCCGACATGCTGCGCCCCAACCCGTCGCCCAGGGGAAGGCCGCATCCGAGGTCGAAGCGGATCGGCGCACGGCCGACGCCATTGCTCTCTATCGTGGTGGCGACGCAGCGGCGGCGGAAGCGGCGGTGAGGACGGTGCTCGACACCGAGCCCGGCCACGCGGTGGCCCTGCATCTGGCGGGTGTTCTGGCAAAGCGGCGTGGAGCGCTGGAAGAGGCGGCGCTGCATCTGTCCGCTGCGGCAAACGCCGACCCGGCCAATGCTGCCGCCCACGCGGCCCTGTGCGAAGTCCTGCAGGGACTCAACCGGTACGACGCCGCCGAACGTGCATCCCGCGCCTGTGTCGCGCTACAGCCCGACGGGCCGGGCCATTGGGTCAACCGGACCGCCTTGCTGCGTCGCATGGGGCACGGCGGTCCGGCGCGGTCGGCGGTCGGCCATGCCTTGCGTCTGCGCCCCGATCTGGCGCCCGCCTACGGCCATCTCGCGGAGCTTGCGGACTGTCCGGAGGACGCGGTGGCGGCCCATCGCGTCGCGGTCGTCCTCGCGCCGGGAAGCGCCGATGCCCTCAGCAATCTTGGTGCCGCGTTGCGGAGGATGGAACGCTTTGCCGAGGCCGAGCGGCTTCTGTACCGCGCAACCCGGTGCGATCCCGGTTTTGCGGTCGCCTGGACCAACCGGGGGACCGTGCTGGAGCCGCTCGGGCGCATTGCGGAGGCGGAGGCCTGCCACCGGGCCGCCATCGACCGTGATGCCTCCCTGGCCGAGGCCCATGGCAACCTCGCTCATCTGCTTCAACGGCAGGGTCGGCGGGAGGAGGCGCTTGCCGCCTTCGATGCTGCGCTGGAGATCGACCCGAAGCATGCTCAGGTCCGCTACAACCGGGCCCTTCTGCTGCTGGAGGACGGTGCGATGCGCTCGGGCTGGGGCGACCATGAATGGCGCTTCGGGACGCGGGACTTCGAAAAGCAGCGCCGACAATTTCCCATGCGGGCCTGGCGTGGCGAGAACATCGCCGGCCGCCGTCTGCTGGTCTGGCGGGAGCAGGGGGTGGGCGACGAAATCCTGTTCGCCTCCTGCTATGAAGAGGCGATGCGCCGGGCCGGCCGGCTGGTGATCGAATGCGACCGCCGCCTCGTGCCATTGTTCGCACGCTCCTTCCCCGGCGCCGATGTCCGGCCGGAGAGCGCGGACCCGCGCGACGCCGATGTCCAGATCGCTGCCGGCAGTCTTCCGAGGCTGCTCCGGGCCGACCTGAAGCGCTTTCCCGGACGACCGTCCTGGCTGGTTCCCGACCCGGAACTGGTGGAACGCTGGCGCGAGCGGCTGGCGGCGCTGGGGCCGGGACTGCGGATCGGCATCGGCTGGCGCAGCCAGTTGATGACGGCGGACCGCAAGGCCTCCTATGTGATGCTGGAGCATTGGGGACCGCTGTTCGCCGTTCCGGGCGTGCTGTTCGTCAACCTGCAATATGGCGACTGCGAGGCCGAGCTTGCGGCGGCCGAACAGCGCTTCGGCATCCGCATCCACCGCTGGGCCGACCTGAACCTCAAGGACGACTTCGACGGGGCGGCGGCGCTGACGGCGAATCTCGATCTGGTGATCTCGCCGGCGATGTCGGCAGGGGAACTGGCCGGAGCCCTGGGCGTGCCGGTCTGGCGTTTCGGCCATCGCGACTGGACGCAGCTCGGCACCGGTGTCCGCCCCTGGTTCCCGACCATGCGCCTGTTCCAGCCCAAACCCGGCGAGGCGCTGGAGGCGACGATCGGGCAGGTTGCCAAGGCTTTGCGCGCCTGCGCGGCTTCGCCAAGGGGCAAAGCTGGCCCCGGTGGAGGCGTGACGGCTGCTGCCCTGGACGCGCGAGGCGACGAAACGGCCGATCCGGACCCGCTTTCCGACCCGGCTCCGGACGATGATCCCGACCGGCTGCTGGAGCAGGCCGTCGCCGCCCACCGTGGTGGTGATACGGTCAGCGCCGCCGGTCTCTATGGTCGTGTGCTCGCCCGCCGTCCGTGCGACCCGGTCGCCTTGCACCTGTCCGGCCTGCTCGACCACCAGTCTGGTGCATCGGAAAGGGGTGAGCCGCGCATCGCCGCCGCGGTCGCCGCCGCTCCCGACTATGCGACGGCGCATATCAGCCTGGGCAATGTCCGTCTGGCGCTTGGCAGGGCGGCGGCGGCGGCGGCGAGCTTCCGGGCGGCGCTCGTCCTCCAGCCGGACGACGCCGTGGCATTGACCAATCTCGGCAACGCGCTGGACGGTCAAGGGCGGAGCGGGGCAGCCCTGCGGGTCCAGGGATGGGCGATCGCGGCCGCTCCGCAACTGGCGGAAGCGCATGACAATCTGGGCGCCATGCAGGCAAGGCTCGGCCGCTGGGGCGAGGCGGAGCAGGCGCATGTCCAGGCGCTGCGCTTGGCGCCTGAACTGGTGGCCGGCTGGGTCAACCTGTCGCTGGCTCTGCGGCGCCTTGGGCGTCCTCATGCGGCGGAGCGCGCCGGGTGCCGGGCGCTGGCGCTGCAACCGGCCTTGGCCGACGGTTTGGCGAACCGCGGCAGGCTGCTGCGCGAGCTGGGGGAGGAGACAGCGGCCCGCCTCTCCTGTGCTCGCGCCCTGGCGGTGGAACCCGGCCACGCTTCCGCCGCCTTCAACGGCGGGGTGCTGCATCTGGCCGCCGGACAGTTGGCGGAGGGGTGGGCCGGCTACGACCGCCGCTTCGATACGCGCGATCTCGTGACGGCGTCCCGCCGTCCCGGTGTACCGGCTTGGGGAGGAGAGGATCCGGCAGGCAAGCGGATCCTGGTCTGGCGCGAGCAGGGAATCGGCGATGAGCTGATGTTCGCGCAGCGCCTGCCGGACCTGATCGCCCGTGCCGGACATGTCGTGGTGGAATGCGATCCACGCTTCGTTCCGCTGTTCGCCAGGTCTTTTCCGCAGGCGACGGTCCGTGCCGTTCCGGCATCGTCGGATGAACCCGCTGCGGACGTGGACTGCCATGTCGCGATCGGTTCGCTGTCGCGCCACCTTCGGGGCAGTCTGGCCGGCTTCAGCGATGTCAGACCGGCTCTGCGGGCCGATCCGGCGGCGGTGTCGGAATGGCGGCGGCGGTTGGCCGCACTGGGCGACGGCTTGCGGGTTGGCATCGCCTGGCGCAGCGGCCAGCTGGATCCGGACCGCATGCCCGATTACACGCGGATCGAGGACTGGGGGCCGGTGCTGACCCTGCCCGGACTCGTGCCTGTCACTCTGCAATATGGCGACTGCGGGGCGGAACTCGCGGTGGCCGCCAAGGCCTTCGGCCGGGCGCCGCGGCGGTTTCCCGACCTTGATCTGCGCGAAGACCTTGACGGCACTGCGGCGCTGATGTCAGCGCTCGATCTGGTGATTGCGCCTGCCACCTCGACAGGCGAGCTGGCCGCTGCGCTGGGGGTGCCGGTCTGGCGCCTTGCGAGGACGGGAGACTGGACGGCATTGGGGACGGCGGTACGGCCCTGGTTCCCGTCGATGCGCCTGTTCCAGACCCGTCCGGGCCAGCAGGTCGCCGATCTGCTGCCGACGGTGGCGGCGGAGCTGTTGCGCCTTGAGAAGCCGGATGGCTGATCGGAAATCCGAAAAGCCGCCGCTTACTAAAAAAGCCGGGTGAGGCCAATCGCCTCAACCCGGCCTTCGAAGTCCCCGTTGCGGGGCGATGCTGTGATTGGGGGGATTAGTTCATCGTGCCGGAGCGCGTCAGGCGATCGATCTCTTCCTTGACGTGCAGCTTCTCGAGCTTGAGGCGCTTCACCGCGCTGTCATCCGGCCAGGATCGCTTTTCCTCGTCGAGGATCGCGCGATCGAGGCGCATGTGCTTTTCTTGCAGGGACGAAAGGCGAGCTTCAGTGTGCATCAGTCGCTCTCCATAGGATCAGTCCGTGTCCCGCCGCAATGTGACGGGCCGGTGACATGAGTGTTCACCCATCCGAAGCGCAGAACAACCCTAATCTTGCGTTTGATGGAGCCAAACCATGCGAAAAAGTGCCTCAACCGCTCGGTTGTATGACAGTGGGTCGCAGGGGTGGGGTCTTGAAATCACTTTGCGCAACACCAACCGGAGGCCATCCGACCCTTTGACCCGAAGGGTTATGCCTGAGTTGGCTCATCGCCCTTGCCGATGCTGCGACCGGCGATGACCTTTCGTGCGTGCCGGGCCTCCGTGTGGCCGGGTTGGAGGACCAGCATGCGGCGATACCAGCATGCCGCCTCGTCATGGCGGCCAAGCCGGGACAGGATCGCAGCCAGCCGCGCGGCGACCGACGGAACAGTCGGGTCGAGGCCGGCTGACCGGCGCAGAGCCCGCACGGCGTCTTCCAAGCGGCCGAGCCCGTCGAGTGCGTTTCCCCATTGACGCAGCAGGGCCGCCCCGGCGCCGAGCCGTGCCGCCCGGCCATAGGCCGTTGCCGCTGACGGGTCGTCACCGCGCTCCCGCTCCGCATGGCCGAGCCCCTCCTGTGCGGCAAGCAAGGCGGGGGACAGGGACAGGGCATGGCGGAACCGGCGAGCCGCCATGTCGGGCCGCCGCAGCGCGCGCAGGATTTTGGCGTGATTGACCGCGGCCTCCGCATCGGTGGGTTCCAGCCCCAGGGCGCGGGCCAGCAGTGCGTCTGACTCCTCCAGTCGGCCGAGTTGGGCGACGAGCAGGCCATAGCGGTGCAGTGCTTCCGTGTCGGCCGGATCGCTCGTCATGACATGGCGGTAGAGCGCTTCGGCCTCTACGAACCTGCCGCTCTGGTGGTGATCGAAGGCCCGCGACAGCAGCGTGCCGGTGGCGGGCATCAGGCCGGCGCCAGCGCGGACAGTGCGCGCACCGCCTGCATGGCCGCAGCCGCCAGCCCCACGCCAGGAGCGGGCTGGATCAGCCGCATCGACGGATACCAGGGCCGCACGCCGGCGCCAAGCTGGGTCCAGTCGCGGGTTCCCAGCCGCCAGACCGGAACGCCCAGCGCCCCGGCCAGTTCGCCCACCGCCGTCGCCGGCGAGATCACCAGATCCAGATTGGCGATCAGGGCGGACACCCCTTCGAAATCGTCCTTCAGGTTCAGGTCGTTCCAACGATGCAGACGGCGTGTCGCCGTCTCCACCCGCGCCAGCTCGGCAGTGCAGTCGCCATATTGCAGCGAAACGACGGTCACGCCGGGGAGGTCGAGCAGGGGCAGCCAATCGGGCAGGCCCGTGTAGGCGGCGGCGCGCTGGGCCGTCACGATCTGGCTGCGCCAGGCCAGCCCAACCCGCAGGCCGGGAAGGGCGGCGACCCGCTCCCGCCATTGGGCGACCCGGTCCGGATCGGGGCGCAGATAGGCCGGGCGGGGCGGAAAGCGGTCCAGCCGGTCGCGGGCGAGGGCGGGCAGACTGCCGGCCGGGAACTGCAGGTCGCAGTCGGGCGGTTCCACCGTCTCCCTTCCGGCGGCATCGGCGGTTTCCGCCCGCACCGAGAGCCAGGGGAAGGAGCGGGCGAACAGGCTGACCAGCCGTCGGTCGCATTCGACCGTCACAGGACCGTCCAGTCCCCTCAGCGCGTCGAAGCAGGAGGCGAACAGGATTTCATCGCCCACCCCCTGTTCCGACCAGACCAGCAGCCGGCGCCCCCGCAATTCCTCGCCTGTCCACGCTGGTCGGTCGATGTTGCGGGCACGCTGCAACTGCCTTGCGGAGAAGCGGCGGGCATAGCCGTCCCAACCGCGGGCGATGCTGCCGTCGGTCAGGTCGATCAGCCCGAGATTCCAGGCGGCGAGCGCGAAGTCCGGGTCGATCCGCAAGGCATGTTGCAGATGATGCCGCGTCTCGTCCTGTCGCCCGGCGAGCATCGCTATGGTGGCGAGGTTGTTGTGGGCGTCGGCTGAGTCCGGCTGGAGGGCCCGGGAGCGCCGGTAATGGGCGGTCGCCTCGCTGCTCCGCCCCTCCAGTTCGCAGGCATGGCCGAGATTGGCGAAGGCCGGCGGATTCTCGGGCAGGAGCGCGATGGAACGGCGGTGCAGCCGCATGGCCTCCGCGACGCGCCCGCCGGTCTGATGGACGAGGCCCAGATGGGTCAATGCTTCGGGGAAGGCCGGGTTCAGCGCCAGTGCGCGGGTGAAGGCGTGGGAGGACTCGCCATGCCGCTTACCGGCTTCGTGGATCAGGCCCAGATGGTTCCAGGCATGGGGGAAGACGGGATCGATGCGCAGCGCCTCGGAGATCAGGGTCAGGGCGTCGGCGCTTCGCCCCGTTTGATGCAGAAGAAGCCCCAGCAAATGGAGCGCATCGGCGTGGCTCGGGTTGGCGCGCGAGGCGTCGGCGGCGATGGCGGCGCGGTAGGCGGCCTCCGCCTCCGCCACATGGCCGGCGCGGTGCAGAGCCACCGCATCGTTCAGCAGGCTGTCGAAGTCGGCCGGTGGAGATCGGGTCGCGTCCGGCTCGGGCAGGGGGGGCTGTATGGGCTGTGGCGCGGGGTGCTCGGGCAGCGCGGTGCGGAGTGCCTTGCCGATGGCGAGAATCGTCGCCTCCAGCCCCTCGCCGGGTTTGGGCTGGAACAGGCGCATGGTCGGGAACCAGGGGCGGACACCGGTGCCGAGCTGCGTCCAGTCGCGATGGCCGAAGCGCCAGACCGGCACGCCCAGGGCCCCGGCCAGTTCCCCTGCCGACATCGCCGGCGAGATCACCAGATCGAGATTCGCCGTCAGCGCCGCCGCCCCGTCGAAATCGTCCTTGAGGTTCAGGTCGGTCCAGCGGTGGATGCGGATGCCGAAGCGCTGTTCGGCCGCCGCAAGCTCGGCCTCGCAGTCGCCATATTGCAGGTTGACGAACAGCACGCCCGGAACGGCGAACAGCGGTCCCCAATGCTCCAGCATCACGTAGGAGGCCTTGCGGTCCGTCGTCATCAGCTGGCTGCGCCAGCCGATGCCGACCCGCAGTCCCGGCCCCAGCGCCGCCAGCCGCTCGCGCCAGCGCTCCACCAGCACCGGATCCGGCGTCAACCAGGGCCCCTGCGGTTCGAAGGCGGACAGGCCTTCGCGCAACCGGTGCGGCAGATCGCCGGCCGGGACCTGGAGGTGGCAGTCGGGCGGTTCGATGGTTTCCTGCGGGATGGCGCCGAAAGCGTCACCGGTGCAGCTTTCCGCCCGGACGGTGGCGCCGGGGAAGGAGCGGCGGAACAGCGGCAGCAGCCGGGGGTCGCATTCGATCGTCACCGGCCCGCCTGCCCAGGCGATGACGTCGGGATAGCAGGAGGCGAACAGAATCTCGTCGCCCACCCCCTGCTCCCGCCAGATCAGCAGACGCTTGCCGCGCAGCAGCTCGCCTTCCCAACGGGGAGCGGCGATCCGGCGGTTCGGCATCACCTCTCCGGCGGCGAAACGCCTCCCGTAGCCTGTCCAGCCGCGCGGAAGGTCGCCATGCAGAAGGGCCAGCAGCGACAGATTGTAGGTGGCGGTGGCGAGATCGGGCTGCTGCGCCAGTGCCTCCTCGAAACAGGCGGCCGCCTCCTCGTAGCGCCCCTGCGCCTGCAGGGCGTTGCCGAGATTGTATCGCGCCTCGACGAAGTCCGGGTGCAGGTCCAGCGCCTGTCGGTGGCACTGCTCCGCCTGATCGGGGCGGCCCAGCCGTTTCAGGACGCTGCCGAGATTGTTCAGCGCGGCGCTATGGCGTGGATTGCGCTTCAGCGCCTGACGATAGGCGATCTCGGCGCTCTCATAGGCGCCCTTCTGTTGCAGGACGGCGCCCAGATTGTAATGGGCGGTGGCGTCGTCGGGCCTGATCTGCGTCACCAGCCGGTGCTGTGCGACCGCTTCGTCCAGCCGGCCGATCATCGCCAGCGCGTCGCCCAGATTGTTGTGCGCCTCCACCATGCCGGGCGAAAGCCTGACCGCCCGATCCAGCGCGACGGCGGCATCGGCATGGCGATGACCGGCCGCGCGGCTGTTGCCGAGATTGTACCAGGCCTTGGCATAGTCGGGCTTCAGCGCCAGCGCCAGCATGAAGGCCCGTTCCGCCTCGCCGTGACGGCCCAGGGCGGCCAGGGCGTTGCCCAGATTGTGCCGCCGCTGGGCCCCGCCGGGATCGAGCGCCGCAGCGGTGCGGTGGGCCTTGGCTGCCTCGGCGGCACGCCCGCAGGCGATCAGTGCGCTGCCCAGATTGTCCCAATAGTCGGCAACTCCCTTGGCGCGTTCCAGCGCCTTGCCGATCAGGTCGACCGCCTCGGCCGCGCGCCCCGATTGCAGGGACAGCACGCCCAGCAGGTGCAGCGCATCGGCGTGCCGCGGGTCGACGGACAGCACCGCGCGGTAGCCGCGCTCCGCCTCGGCGAGGCGCCCGGCCTGATGGTGCGCAACCGCCTGCGCAAGCCTGCTCATGTCCTTCGCCACGGTTCCGCCCCGTCCCAGATGCCCGTCCCTCAAAGGGAGTGCCATCATCGGTGGATCACGGTAAAGATGCCATTGATATCGACGATCGATTGATGGCGGGGGAAGACGCAATGGCCGGGTCACGCTTGTCCTTGCGCGGGGGGATGCGGGCGGGCGCCCTGCCGCCGGCGGTCCGGCTGAGCCGGCAGGCCGACGCGCTGGCCGCCGCCGGCGATCCGGCGGGGGCGGAGCCGCTCTACGCCCGCGCGCTGGCCGCCGACCCGACGCTGGCGGGAACCCACAACAACCATGGCAACGCCCTGCGCGCGCTGGGCCGGCTGGACGAGGCCGCCGCCGCCTACCGCGCGGCCATCGCCCAGGGCTTGGACGAGGGGATGGCCCACTACAATCTCGGCTCCGTCCTGCGGCAGGCCGAACGGCGGGTGGAGGCGGAGGACGCGTTCAAGCAGGCGCTGGCCCTGCGGCCGGACCATGCGGAGGCCTGGAACAACCGTGGCAACCTGTGGCGCGACCTCGACCGCTTCGGGGAGGCGGCGGCGGGCTACCGGCGGGCGCTGGCGTTGCGGCCGGATTGGGCCGACGCCCACGACAATTTCGGCGCCGTGCTCTATCTGCTGCATGAGCAGGGCGGTGCGGAGGAGGCGGCGGAGCTTGCCCGACGCTGGCGGCGCGACCACCCCGGCAACCCGCTGGCCCGCCATATCGGCGCCGCCATCGCCGGGGAGGATGCCGACCCGCGCGCGCCTGACGATTATGTGCGCCAGACCTTCGACCTGTTCGCGGAGGAGTTCGACCGCAAGCTGGCGGAGCTGGACTATCGCGCGCCGGCTCTGCTGGCCGGGCTTCTGGCGGGCGAGACTGCGGACGGAAGTCTGGACGTGCTGGATGCCGGTTGCGGCACCGGGCTGTGCGCCGCCTCGCTGCGGCCACGCGCCCGATGGCTGGTCGGTGTCGACCTGTCGGCCGGCATGCTGGAGCGCGCCCGTGCCCGCCGCCTTTACGACGAACTGCAGACTGCCGAGCTGGTCGGCTTCCTCGCCGGTGCGCCGGGCGCCTTCGACCTCGTGGTGGCGGCCGACGTGTTCTGCTATTTCGGCGTGCTGGACGAGGCCTTCGCGGCGGCCCGCGCGGCGTTGCGTCCCGGCGGCCGGCTGGCCTTCACGGTGGAGGAACTGACGGCCGCGGACAGCCGCCCGCACCGCGTCGCCACCCATGGGCGCTATGCCCATGCCGAAGCCTATGTGCGTGGCGCGCTGACGGGGGCGGGACTTGAGGTGCGGCGCTGCGACCATGACCGGCTGCGCTTCGAAAGCGGGGAGCCGGTGATGGGGCTGGTGGTCCTGGCCGAACGGTCCGCCGGGTAAACGCGCCGCTCAGCTCCGCCGGGGCCTGCGGGGAAAGGGGCGCTTGCCGGCCGCCTTGCGCACCGGTGCGGGTTCCGCAGACGGCACCGTCAAGGCGTCGGCATCAGCGGCTCGTCCGAGCGACCGCAGCGCCAGGGCCAGCGTCTCGCGGGCGGCCGGATGGGCGGGATCGATGCGGACGGCATGGTGCAGCGGCGCCAGGGCGGCATCGGGGCGGTTGGTGGCAGCGAGCGCGATCCCCAGGTTCAGCGCCGCCGACAGGAAATCCGGCACCAGCGCCAGGGCGTTGCGGAAGGCGATCACCGAATCCGCCCGCAGACCCGCAGCAAACAGGGCGTTGCCCAGCAGGAAGGCGATGTCTGCGTCCTGCGGGTCGAGGGACGCCGCGCGGATCAGGTCGGCCAGGGCCGGCGTCACCTGTCCCGTCTCCAACCGCAGCCGGCCGCGCGCGTGGAGCAGGGCGACAAGCTTCTCCCGTGCCGGCTCCAGCGCCGGGTCGATCCGCAGGGCGCGTTCAAGCAGGTCCGCCGAGACATCGACGGCGCTGGCGTCGCCCCGGCCATGCCGGGCGAAGGCCCGGTCGGTCCATGCCTCGGCAAAGTCGGGGCGCAGGGCAATCGCGCGGCGATAGCCGGCCTCCGCTTCGTCCAGTCGGTCCAGGCCGCGCAGCAGGTTCGCCCGGTTGGCATGGATGTCCGCCGCCTCCGGCCGCAGGGCGATGGCCTTGCCGATCAGGGTCAGGCCGAAGTCGCCCTGGCCGATCTGCCCGGCCAGGACGCCCAGATAATGCAGCGCGTCGGGCTGTTCCGGCTCTGCATCGAGAATGCGCGTATAGAGCTCCTGCGCTTCGCCGAAACGGCCGGCGAGGTGGAGGTCGAGCGCAAGCGTCAGGGCTTCGAGGATCGTGGCCATGGGCAACGCTTTAGGATGCCGGACGGTATCTCCGCAAGCCCGCGCAAGGGGAGTCAGGGAATCCGGCAGGAATACTCCCGTATCGGGTACTCCTCTTTCGCCACATGGGTTCGTTTCGAAAACCCGAATAAGAGTAAAGAAAGCCTTTACGGCGTAGCAGGATTACGGTAATTTAATGTCCGGTTATCACGGATTTGGGTAAGCCGGTCATGAACGTGGCATCCGCCACATCGACGGTCTCGCGGCCGTTCGCTTTCATGACGCCCCGCGGCAGCGATGCCGTCGATGGTGGGGCAGGCACCCGGACTCCGTCGTCCGCCACCCGTGGGCAAAGCGCCGATACGGGGGAGGCGTCTCCGCTCGTCAACCGTTTCCCGACCATCGCCTTCAGCTATGACACCGATGCGTCACGGCTGGTGATGCTGTACCGCGATCCGGCGAACGGAAAGACCGTCTCGCAGATCCCGACCGAAGCGGCCTTGAAGCAGTACAAGGAAGCCCAGCAGCAGGAAAAGAACTCGGAACGCGCGGCCCTGCTGAAACTGACGGTCGGCGGCGGGCAGGGCGGCGACGGACCGGAGAATGGCCGGGCCGACGGCGCCGGCTCCCCCGCTTCGGCACTTGGAACCGTGGCCAATTCCATCGGTGGCGGCAAGCCTCCCGGTGGCCCGACCGGTTCGGCCGGCGGTGTCGGCTCTTCCGCCGCGACCGCGTCTGTGTCACAGTCTGTATCGGCCACCGCCGTTTCCGCCGGCACTTCCGCCGCGCGGGTGAATGTGGTGATCTGAGAGCGTTCTCTCCAAGGGTTCCGTCATGGGCATGGACATCACCTCCTCGACCGCTGGTGCGGCAATGGCCCTGAAGCAGGCACAGGGGCAGATGGATTTCGGCGTCAAGGCACTGAACCAGAATGCCGAGTTGCAGCAGGCGGCGCTCGCAACGCTCGTAGAGGGCGGATCCGGCGGCGGCAACGTCACGCCGACGCGCGGGCAGAACCTGAACATCACCGTCTGACCGATACGGTCCGACCAGCTGGCATCCAGCCCTCAGACTTTCGAATCCAGCAAGGACGTCAGCATCTCGTCCTGGGTGCGGACCACGGCGATGTTGGCGCCATAGGCCCGGTTGGCCGCGATCTGATTGACGCGCTCCTTTGCCAGATCGACATTCGGCGCTGCGACCATGCCGTCGGCGTTGGCGGCGCTGTCGTCCGGCGCATACTCCTGCAGATAGGCCGGGGTGATCGGCGTGAAGGTTGCCCGCGTGCCGGGGTTGGCATCGGTCTGGGCCACAGCCAGCGGCTGGTAGGCCGCGCGGCGGTCTCCCGCCGATCCAGCTGCCGCCGATCCGGCCGCGGTCGTGGTGTCCGCCGTCGGGACGGCGCCGGTGGAGCGGACGTTTGCCACGTTCGAGGCGGACGCGTCGAGCCGGCGCGTCTGTGCGGTCAAGCCGCTGAGCGCGATGCCGATGCTGCCGACCATGGCGGGTCATCCTCCGTCCTACGGGTATCCACGACCACACTACCACATCCGTCTTCCAAGAACAGTTGGTCAGGATGCACAAGCCGGCCATTCGGCGGCATCGGCTCCGTAGGCGGACTATCTCCCGGCGCAATCGTCCATCACTCGCAATCCCCGCTGTATCTTTTCAAATGCTTGCGCCATTATCGGGCGAACGGTCGAGGCTCCGGTCCCGATGGAGCCGGCCCAAGAAATCGGTCCAGCCTGCATGGATCCAGACGTTCGCGAGACGGGAGCCGCCGCCTGCATGCCCAACACCGCCTTTGTCCTGACCGCCGCCGGACTGACCGATGTCGGGCGCACCCGGACCCGCAACGAGGACGATTTCCACGTCGATGCGATCGGTGAATTCGCGATCGTCTGCGACGGGATGGGCGGTCACGCCGGCGGCGACATCGCCAGCCGCAAGGCGGTTGAGGTGATCTCCGGCTTCCTGAAGGATTACGCGCCGTCGGAGCCGATCACCGTGGTCGACCGCGACGACAGCGACCAGACCCAGACCGACCCGGCGGCGGCGAAGCCGGCGGTGGGGCGCGCGCTGTCGGTCGCGCGGTCGGCCGTGCAGATGGCCAACCGGACGATCCACGAGTTGAACCTTGCCCGCGGTTTTGCCCAGGGACGCGGCATGGGCACGACCGTTGCTGGACTCTGGCGGGTTCCGGGCACGCCCCAGATGGTGACCTTCCATGCCGGCGACAGCCGGGTCTACCGCTTGCGCGATGGGGACCTGCGCACGCTGACCCGCGACCACAGCCTCTATCAGATATGGCTCGACAATGGCGGACGTGGAACGCCGCCCCAGCGGAACATCATCGTCCGGGCGCTCGGCACCGGCGAGGAGGTGGAGCCGGAGGTTGCCGTCCATTCGCTGTTGCCCGACGACGTCGTCATGATCTGTTCCGACGGGTTGAACGGCATGGTCACGGACAGGGCCATCGCCCGCATCCTGACGGAGGAGCGCGATCCCGCCCGTGCCGCCGCCGCCCTGGTCGATGCCGCCAACATGGCCGGCGGGCAGGACAATGTGACGGTGGTGGTCGGGCGCTTCACCGCCGATGCCTGACGCGGACAGGCGCGCTCACGGCCCGGTGGTGATGAAGCGGGCGACGGCCAGCGCAGCCGGCGCGTCGTCCGGCAGCGTCGCCAGCGCTTCCATCAGGGCGTCCAGATAGTCGGCCGCCGCTTCCTGCTCCGGCCGCGGGGTTGGAAACAGCGACTCTGACGTGGCGATGACCAGCAGCAGTTCTGCGCCATAAGGCGGGCCGATGGTCCAGTAACGCCCGCCATCCGCCCGGTCGCCCAGCCGGCGCGTTTCTCCGGCCTCCAGTGCCGTGCCGCTGTCCGACGGGTTGGGCAGCAGGTGGATGACGGTGCCGTCGATGGTGAAGTAATCGGCCTGGATCCGCACCGGACGCGCCGGGCCCCGTATCTCCAGGATCAGCGGGTCTCCTGCGTGCAGTTGCGGTCCGCTTTCCTCCATTGGTGCCGCTGCTGCCGTTGCCAGAGCCGCCGTCAGCGGTTCCGCCAGTCCCCTGTTCGCGTCCAGCGCCGCGGCGATGCCGGTCAGGGGCGCACAGAGCCGGGCATCGGCGGTGGTGAGGTCGAAGCCATGCTCCCAGCCGCCTGCGGCCGCCTCAACCGCTTCGCGCACCGCGGCCTCGGCCCGCTCCCCCGCCGCGGTTCCGGTGACGAGCAGCCGGCCGCCGGTTTCCTCCACCGTCACCAATCCGCAGGGGATCGACCGCAATGCCTGCGCCACCACCTCCACCGGGGGCCGCTCCGGCGTGATCGGCGCTTCGGGCATGGGGGCGGGAGACGGCGGAAACGATGGCACGATCTCCTCGGCGGCTGCGGTTGCCCTGGTCGCGGACGGCGGCGAAGATTGGGGCGGAGATGGGGGCGGTAGCATTGCCGGCCGGTCCATCAGAACCGCGCCGGCCACCAGCCCGGCCGCCAGCGTCAAACCGCCGAACCACAGCGGCCAGCGGCGCGCACGCTTCGGCGTCACCGCCGACACGGGGAGGGGCTTTCCGCTCAGGCCGGTGACCGCAAGCCGAAGCGATGCAGCATCCGGGAAGGCGTCGCGGTCCCGCAACGTCTCCAGCAGCGACGCCACCGCCGGCCGGTCGGCATGGCCGGACAGCAGCCGCTCGACCAACCGGCCGGCAGCGGCAAGATCGTCGCTGCGGCTTGCCTGCACCGCGGTCAGCGCTGTCCGGCCGAACCCGGTGATCATCGCGGCGCCCCCGCTGCTTCGGACGGACTCCACCCTCAGCGCACCATGGACGACCCCGGCCCGGTGTGCAGCGTCCAGCGCGCCGAGCACACGGTCGAGCGTCGCAAGGCCGTCGTCCAGGCTCAGCGCGCCATCTGCCAGCAGGTCGGCCAGGGTCGGCCCGTCTGCCGGCACGGTGGCGACGAAGGCGGTGCCGGCATGCTCGCCGGAGGCCAGGACCGCGGGAATGGCGGGGTGGGACAGCCGGGCGGCGGCGGTGGCGACGCCCCGGAACCGCTCCAGTGCCGCAGCATCGGCACACAGCCGCGCCAGCGGCATGGTCCACAGCGCCACCGCCTGCCCGTTGGCATCGAGGGCGCGGTACAGGCGGGCATCGCCATCCCGGCCGATCAGCTCGCGCAGCCGGAAACGGCCGAGCCGCCGCTCCGCATCGGCCGTCGCTGTCGCCGTCTCGCTGCCGCGTTGCATGTCCGCTCCCATGTAGCAAGCGCTGATATAGCCGCAGTGCGGAGGAACGGCCAAGTCTCCCGGCACCCGGCCGCAAGATCCTGTCCGTCCGGCCGATCTGTGCGAAAGGGCAGGGTCTGTGACCATGATCGACCGGTAACCTTTCATTAGCCATGGCAGGGGAAGCTTGGGTGGTGAACCGGCCGCGCTGCGCCGGGAACGCCAACCCTGGCGCGGAGCCTGCTGCCTTGACCAACTCCATCACCCTGTCCCGGTCGTCCGGCCCGAACGTCTCCTGGCTCAACGGGGCGGCGCTGTACCAGATCTATCCGCTCAGCTTCCGCGACCGCGGCGGCGACGGCTGGGGCGACCTCGACGGCGTGATCGAGGGGCTCGACTATGTGGCGTCGCTGGGGGTGGACGGCGTGTGGATCAGCCCCTTCTACCCGTCGCCGCGGACCGACTTCGGCTATGACGTCGCCGACCACCGGGCGGTCGATCCCCGCATGGGCACCCTCGCCGTCTTCGACCGGCTGATCGAGCGCGCCCATGGGCTGGGGCTGAAGGTGCTGGTCGATCTGGTCTGCGGCCATACCTCCGACGCCCACCCCTGGTTCATCGACAGCCGGCGGTCGCGCGAGGGAGGGAAGGCGGACTGGTATGTCTGGGCCGATGCCAAACCCGACGGCACCGCGCCCAACAATTGGCTGTCGGTGTTCGGCGGCGCGGCCTGGACCTGGGAGCCGCGGCGGCGGCAATACTACCTCCACCATTTCCTATCCAGCCAGCCGGCGCTGAACCTGCACCACGCCGCGGTGATGGACGCGCTGTGCGAGACGGCGGACTTCTGGATGGAGCGCGGCGTCGACGGTTTCCGCATCGATGCCGTCGATTTCTTCGCCCATGACCCGCAGCTTCGCTCCAACCCCGCCGCCCTCTGGCGCGAACCTCTGCCGCCGCTGAAGCCCTTTGCCCTGCAGCAGCATGTCTACGATATGATGAACCCGGCCATCGGCGGCATCCTGGCCCGTCTGCGCGAGACGGTGGAGCGCCATCCCGGCCGGGTCCTGCTGGGCGAACTGTCGAGTCAGCCCGGCGCCGGTCAGCGCATTGCGGCCTATTGTTCGCCGCAGGGGCTTCACGCCGCCTACAGCCTGTCGCTCGCCAAGCAGCCCTTCAGCGCCAAGGGCTTCGCCCAGGCACTGACCGCGCTGCCGCGGCCGGAGGCGATCTGCTGGAGTCTGTCCAACCATGATGTGGAGCGTGCCGCCAGCCGCTGGCTTCCGGCCGGTGCCGACCCGCAATCCTTCAATGCCCTGCTGGCGATGCTGGCCGCAGCGCTGCCCGGCACGGTCTGCCTCTACCAGGGCGAGGAGTTGGGCCTGCCCAACGCTGTGCTGGACCGGCACCAACTGCGCGATCCCTTCGGCATCACCTACTGGCCCGATTTCCAGGGGCGCGACGGTAGCCGCACGCCGATGCCCTGGCGCGCCGACGAACCCAACGCCGCCTTCACGATTGGCGAGCCCTGGCTGCCGGTGCCGGTCTCCCATCTGGAACTGGCGGTCGATCGGCAGGACCGGACCGCCGGCAGCCGGCTGGCGGTGTGGCGTGCCGCACTCTCCCTGCGCCGCAACCTGGAGGCGCTGCGCACCGGCGCGGTGGCTGCGGTGGAGGAGCATGGCGACGTGCTGTCCTTCGAGCGTGTCATGGGGGAGGAGCGTCTGCTCGCCGTCTTCAACATGGCCGACCGTCCGGCAGAGTTCGCGCTGCGCGGGCGCGGCGAGCCGGAAGCCCTGCCTGTGCCGCGTGCACCGGGCGCCCTGCCGCCGGAGCCGACCGCCGACGGCCGGACGCTGGTGATGCCGCCGCTGTCGGTCTTCCTGGGACGCCTGCGGCTGCCATCCTGACCCGGCCGCAAGAGCCGTTCGGGGAGAGGGATGTCGACACCCTCGAAAGGCAGGCATGCACAATTATGCGATGCAGGGCGTTGCTTCGGGTGGTTTGTTACACTCTCGCCTAAGTCACTGTAATTCCCTGATTCATCGCGGGTCATGGATATTGTCAGCGACAGAAATAATCTTGCGGAGTAGCGGGAGTGGAAAGAAGAGCGTTTCTCACCAAGGCCGGCGTCGGTGCCGTTTCGACCGTTGCCGCCTCGACCCTCGCGGCCCCGGCCATCGCCCAGACCCAGCCGGCCATCCAGTGGCGTCTGGCGTCGAGCTTTCCGAAGAGCACCGACATCCTCCTCGGCACGTCCGAACTGATCGCAAGGCGCGTGTCCGAGGCGACCGACGGGAAGTTCCAGATCCGCGTGCATGCCGCCGGTGAGATCGTGCCCGGCCTGCAGGTGCTGGATGCCGTACAGNTGCGACCTTCGCCTTCGACACCGCGATCCCGTTCGGCCCGAATGCCCGCCAGCAGAACGCCTGGTTCCAGTATGGCGGCGGCCAGGAGGTGATGCGCGCCTTCTTTGCCAAGCACGGCATCGTGCAGTTCCCGGCCGGCAACACAGGCGCCCAGATGGGCGGCTGGTATCGCAAGGAAATCAAGTCTCTGGCCGATTTCAACGGCCTGAAGATCCGCATCGCCGGCATCACCGGCCAGATCATGGCCAAGCTGGGCGCCGCCCCGACCCAGATCGCCGGCAGCGACATCTATCCGGCACTGGAAAAAGGCACCATCGACGCCGTCGAGTTCGTCGNCCATCCGGGCTGGTGGGAAGGCGGCCCGCAGGTCTCGCTCTACATCAACCAGAAGGAATGGGACGCGCTGCCCAAATCCTACCAGGCGATCCTGACCGCCGCCTGCGCCGAGGCGAACAGCGCGATGACCGCCCGTTACGATGCGGAGAATGCCCGGGCGCTCAAGCGTCTGGTCGCCAAGGGCGCCCTGCTGCGCCCCTATCCGCGCGACCTGATGGAAGCTGCCCACAAGATCGCCTACGAGCTGTACGACGACATCGCCAAGACCAATCCGGACTTCAAGGCGGTCTACGACAGCTGGAAGCCATTCCTCGACGAGGTGCAGCTGTGGTTCCGCGTGGCGGAACTGCCCTACGACAATTTCGTGCAGTCGGCCAGCCGTTCGAAGTAACAGTCTCTGATTGATTGTTGATAGGGGGCGGATCGGACTTCCGCTCCTTATCCTTTGGCAATGCCCAGGAATACAAGCCTCCACCGCACTCCAGGTTTGGAAAGCCGGCGGGTGCTCATACCACCCGCCGTCCCAGTCGGCGCGGATGGCAGCGGTCAGAGACCGTTTGAAAAAGGTTGGCTCTCCCGGCGTGTCTGAGGGCCGCCCGCCGCCGGTGACATGCGCGGACCGGCCAGAACATGCCCGCGCATGCCCGCCGGCAGCCGAAGAGTCCCAGGTCCGGGCGCTCGGCCGAAAATGCGTGCAAACCGCCAGTTTCCTATACAGGCTTCCATGGTTCTTCTCGTTATAAGGGAGCTTGGCCCAAATGAGTTTCACACGGCGCGATTTCATGGCGTCTGCAACCGCCGTTGCGGGCGCTACCATGTTGCCCTTCGGTCCGGCTCGGGCCGCCACGGCCAAATACATCCGCTACAGCGCGACCAGTGACGAAGGCAAGGCGATGCTCCGCAGCTACGCCATCGCCGTCCGCCGGATGGTCGAGCTTCCGCCGGAACATCCACACAACTGGTTCCGGAATGCCTTCGTCCATTTCATGGACTGCCCGCACGGCAACTGGTGGTTCTACGTCTGGCACCGCGGATATGTCGGCTATTTCGAGGAGACGGTGCGCAAGTACAGCGACAGGCCGGACAGCTTCGCCTTCCCCTATTGGGACTGGACGGTGCTGCCCCAGATTCCCGATGAGATGTTCGACGGGGCGCTGACGCCGGTCAGCGAGAGCTTCCTGCCCTACACCAAGGATCTGAACACCTTCACCGCCTACATCAAGCCGGCGATGAAGACGTATTGGGACACGCTGAACGCCGCCCAGCGCAAGCAGTTGGACATCCGCGGCTACAGCAGCTTCGACAAGCTGTGGGACGATGTCACCGGCTGCAGCCATGGCACTTGCGATCCAGGCAACGAGGCCTTCGCCGCAACGAATCGGGCGCGCTATCTGACCCGCGAGAATCCGAAGCTGGACGACAAGACGGCCAAGGCCTGCTCGCCGCATACGGTACTGACCGGGCTGCTGCCGGTCGATTACTACAATCAGGACGCGACGCGCAGTTTCACCAGTTCCAAGACGGTGTCGCACAACGTCATGCCGGGCAAGGACACCCAGTTCTCGGTCCTCGAAGGCCAGCCGCACAACCTTGTCCACAACTATATCGGCGGCGTCGGCCCATGGGATCCGGGTCCCTACGGCAACATGACTAACTTCCTGTCGCCGGTGGATCCGGTGTTCTTCCTGCACCATGCCAACATGGACCGGCTGTGGGACGTGTGGACGCGCAAGCAGCAGCGGCTGGGCCTGCCGATCCTGCCGACCGACAAGGAGGAGCTGTCGCAGCTGTCGCGCGAGCCCTTCCTGTTCTTCGTCCGCGCCGACGGCAGCTATGTCCTCGACGGCAGGGCCGGAGAGTATCTCAGCACCGAGCGGTTCCAGTACGAGTACCGGCACGGCTTCGGCGACGTGGAAACGGCACAGGTGGCGGCGGCCAAGCCGTCCGCCGCGGTCAAGGGGACGGTGGCGAAGGGCGTCGGCTCCGTCCAGCTGTCGTCCGCGGCCGGTCCGGTGGTGATGGCGGTCAAGGTGACCCGTCCAGCCGGCAAATCGGCGCCGCGGACCTTCGACCTGCTGATCAATGCACCGGCCGGCGTGACGAAGGTGGAGGCCGACAGCCCCTATTATGGCGGCACCGTCGGCTTCTTCGGTCCGGCGATGCACGGCATGGCCGATGACGCGACCTTCACCCTGCCTCTGCCGCAGGCGACGCGCACCGCAGCCCTGGCGGCGAGCCAGTCCGGACCGGCCGCGAACGCCCAGCCGGCGCCGACCACGTTGGAGGTCCGACTTGTCCCCACCCACAGCCCGGCCGCCGCAGCGCCGTCGATCAAGGGGGTTTCGCTCCACCCCCTGTAAGCGGTCGAGAAGCCGCCTGTTGCCGGCCGTCCTGCTCGCGGCGCTGGTCCTTGCCGGCCAGCCCGCGGCTGCGGACCCGGCAGGCGCTCCCGCCCCGCCGGACGGGAGCGGCGAGATGACGCTCGCCCTGCCGCATCCGCTGCGGCAGGGCGAGGCCGTCGTCCTGGCGGTGACCGTCGGCCGGATTTCCCGCGGACAGGCGGTGGAGATCACCACGGCGGACGGCCGCCCCATCGGCACCGCGGCTCCCTTCGGTCCGCAGCGGGGTCAGGGCGCCGGGACCTTCGGCATCCCGGTCCCGGCCGAGGCCCTGCGTGACGGCCGCCTTGCGCTGCGCCTGCGCGTCACCACCGCCCATGGGGCGCCGCCCCGCCCGCCGACGGCGGAGGAAGTGCCGGACCTGCGGCTGTCCATCATCGGCCCACCACCCTGACGACCGGGTCAGCGCACCGGCCCCTCGAACCAGTGTCGGCCCTGGCGGTCCTCGACCTCGACCACCCAGACATCGGGATCGTAGCGGGTCTGGCGGGCTATGTAGGCGTCGGCCTCGGCCTCGGGCACCGGATCGCCGCCGGTGCCGCGCGCCCAGAACAGGCGGTCGCCATCGCCTTCGCGGGTCTGGACCAGCACCGTGAAGCTGCGGTCGAGCCGGTTCAGCTTCAGGATCACCGTTCCGCGGCTGGGATCGCCCTTGCGGACCACGGTCATCGCCACCCCCTGGGCATCGGCGGCGCGGATATGGGCCGAAACCCACAGATGCGTCGGAAGACGGTCGTCCATTCCCGTGTACAGCTCCTGTTTCGAGGCCATGGGCCCAGCGTGGCGGTCACGTCGCCCCTCGCCCTGCCCGGCGAGCCGGTGTAGAGAAGACGCCATGACGACACTCGTGGACGCTCTCAACGCCGCCGTCAACCACCACATGGCCGGTCACGCCGATGCGGCGGCCGACGGTTACGCCCGCGTCCTGGCGGCGGAGCCGGCGCAGCCCGACGCGCTGCACCTCTCCGGCGTGCTGCAGGCGCAGACCGGCGACATCGCCGCCGCCATCCGGTCGATCGGCCGGGCCATCCGCGCCCGTCCGGAAGCGGCTTTTCCCTGGGGTCACCTCGGTGCTTCCCTGCGCGCGGCCGAATTGCCGGACCGGGCCGAGCCTGTGCTGCGGCGGGCCCTGGCGCTCGATCCGGCCAATGGCGACGCGCTGGACGCACAGGGGGCGTCGCTGCACGCACTCGCCCGTTACGCGGAGTCCCGGCGTTGGCTTGACCGTGCGGCCCGGCTGCGGCCCGGACATGCGGAGACGCTGCTCAATCTCGGAACCGTGCTGCGCGACCTGCGCCGCTTCGACGAGGCGGACGCCTGTTTCGATGCCGTGCTGGGCAACACCCCCGCCCGCGCCGACGTCCATCTCGCCCGTGCGGTGGGGCGGCTGGTGCGCGGCGACCTGCGCGCCGGCTGGGAAGGGTTCGAGCAGCGCTGGCACCGCTTTGCCACTCCGCCATGGGACGGACGGCCGCCGGGTGCCGCCACCATCCTTCTGCACATGGACCAGGGGTTCGGCGACGCCATGCAGTTCGTCCGCTATGCGCCGCTGGTCGCGCAGATCGCGGCGGGCGGTGGCGGGCGGGTGGTCCTGGAGACGCACCTGCTGCTCTACCGCCTGTTCAACCGGGCCTTCGGCCAGTCGGTCCAGGTCCTGGTGCGGGGAGAGGAACCGCCGCCGCACGATCTCCATTGTCCGCTGATGAGCCTGCCCCGCGCCTTCGGCACCGATCTGGCCAGCATTCCCGCCGCCACCCCCTATCTCGCTCCGGACCCCGCCGACATTTCCCGCTGGCGCGACCGGTTGGCGGAGCAGGGCGGGGACGGCGATGGGAACGGCGCGGCGGGCCTGCGTGTTGGACTGGTCTGGGCCGGCAACCCGCGCCACCGCAACGACCGCAACCGGTCGATTCCGGTCGCGGTCCTGCGCCCGCTGCTGGCGGTTCCGGGGGTGCGCTTCGTCAGTCTGCAGACGGGCGACGCTCGCGCCGACCTGCACCGTCTCCCCGGCGAGGGGGTGCAGGACGTGGTGGAACGGGTCCGCGACTTCGCCGACACCGCCGCCATCCTCGCCAACATCGACCTGCTCATCACCGTCGACACCGCCATGGTCCATCTGGCCGGGGCGATGGGCGTACCCTCCTGGCTCCTGCTTCCCCATGTGCCGGACTGGCGCTGGCTGCTCGACCGGGCCGACAGCCCCTGGTATCCGTCGCTCCGGCTGTTCCGCCAGCCGCGGCCCGGCGACTGGAGCACGGTGGTCGGCACCGCCGCCGCGGTGCTGAAGGCGCAGGCCCTGCGTGCCGCCAGGGCGGCAGCACGATAAGCCCCGAAGGCTGAAGGCAGGCGGCACCGTCGGCGGGAGCTTTCTGCCCGCCCGGCTCCGCCGGCACTAGGCGAAACTTTCCCACCTCCCGGCAAATTCGGGCGCCGTCGCACTGTTCATACAGAGGAACAAGCAAATTCAATAGGTTGCTGGAGGGGCGGCAGTTGGCACTCCGCTTGCTAGATAGGGCGCAGAAGACCTTTGCCCTATTCTTTCGGAGACCCCGGCCATGAGCATCTTCGGTTCGATGACAACCGCCGTTCTCGGCCTGAATGCCCAATCGAAGGCGCTCGGACATATCTCGGACAACATCGCGAACAGCTCGACCATCGGCTACAAGCGCGTCGATTCGGCCTTCGAGACGATGGTCCTGCAGTCCAGCCAGCGTCTGCACGAGCCGGGCGGGGTCACGGCGCAGCCGGTCTTCATGAACAACATCCAGGGCAGCCTGACCCAGGTGCAGAGCCCGACCAACATCGCCATCCAGGGCCAGGGCTTCTTCAGCGTCACCAAGGTGGCGACCCAGGGATCGAGCACGCTGGTGCAGACCCAGACGGGCACGGTCAATTCCTCAGCCGCCTTCTACACCCGCGCCGGCGACTTCGAACTGGACAAGAGCCGCTATCTGGTCAACAGCGCCGGCTACGCCCTGAACGGCTGGGTGGTCGATCCGGTGACAGGCGTCCTGCAGAAGGACCAGGTTGCGCCGATCCAGGTGAACAGCCTGATCGACAAGCCGGTGGCGACCAGCACCATCGACCTGTCCGCCAACCTGCCGGCGACGCCGAAGGCGGGCGAAAAGGTGCCCGACAGCAGCATCCAGATCTTCGACAGCCAGGGCAACCCGCGCACCGTCAACTTCAAGTGGCGGCAGCAGGCGGACAGCAGCTGGCGCATGGTCCTTGATGCGCCGGGCTCCAACACCAAGCCGGTCGACGGCACTTTCAGCGGCAATCCGGCCACCGTGACCTTCGGCCAGAACATCGCCGGCCAGACGGCGGTGGCGCAGGTGAACGTCATCACCATCTCCGGCAACAACACCAATGGCCAGGACAACCTGCGCATCGGCGACGTCTATTCGGTGAAGGTCAACGGCACCAACTACAGCCTGAAGATCACCGCCGACAACATCGGCTCGATCCGCACCTATTCGGGTCTGGCCGGCGCGCTGGCCAACCAGATCAACTCCGCCTCCCCGGCGGCGTCGGTGCTCGCCACCTCGTCGGGCCAGACGATCCGCGTGACCGCCCGTGACGCCGGAACGCCGTTCAAGCTGAACACGGAGGTGACGTCCGGCACCAACACGGTCAACACCATTGTCGCCCAGACTTCGACGGCGGCAACGGCCAGCGCCGGCGAGATCGACAAGTTCCAGTTCCCGCAGACACAGGTCGAGATCGGCGACTCCTTCACCATCGACGTGAACGGCACCCCGATCAGCTACACGGTGACCGCCGCCACCTATCAGAGCTACTCGACGGTGAGCGACGTCGTTGCGCAGCTCGCCGGCAGAATCAACCAGCAGCTCGGAACCACCGTCACCGCCTCGTCCGCCGGCAACATCCTGTCGATCCAGTCCAACACGGCGAACACCAACGTCACCAGCTCCGCAACCGTCACCAATTCCGCGACCGCGGTCAACACGATGAGCTCGCTGCCGTCGGTCGCCAGCGTGGCCGGCGTGCGTCAGAGCCGCACGGTGACGCTGACCGGCACGCCGGGCGACATCGGCACGCAATACACGCTGAGCATCAACGGCACGGCGGTGACCTACAGCACCACCGGCGAAGAAATGACGATGGAGGACATCACCGCGGCGCTGGCGAACAAGATCAACTCCAACACCTCGCTGCCGGTGACCGCCAGTGCCCAGGGCGGCGTCATCACCGTCACCGCCAAGACCGCGGCCAGCCCGACCGGCACCAACACGATGACCGGCACCGGCACGGTCACGCTGAACGGGTCCACCGTCGACATCGGCGACACCTACAACATCACCGTCGGCGCGACGACCTATCCGTTGACGATCACCACCGCCAACTACGGCCTGTACGACACGCCGGCCAAGGTCATGCAGTATTTCGCCTCCGTCGTTCCGGGTGCGACCGCGAGCGGCAACACGCTGACCGCGGCCGGTGCGAGCGGTGCCGTGACCGACGCCGCCCCCGCCCAGTTCACCCTGGACCAGAGCGCGGTCGCCGGCCAGACGCCGGCCCATATCGGCCTGACCTTCGGCAAGACCCCGGAGACGGTCGGCACGCTGACCAACATCTCCACCGCGCTGGTCGGCACCGGCACCGCGGTCAGCTCCGCCAACCAGTCCTCCGGCGCCGACGCCACGGTCACCTTCACGGTCGATTACGGCTTCGGCCCGCAGCAGGTCACGCTGAACCTCGGGAAGTACCAGAAGCCGGGCGGTCTGACCCAATATGCCGGCGAGGAGATCAACGTCACCCAGCTGGTCCAGAACGGCGCGCCGCGCGGACAGTTCAAGGATGTGGTCTTCGGCGACAACGGCGCCGTCATGGTCAACTACGACAACGGCCGCTCGAAGATGATCGCGAAGGTGCCGATCATCACCTTCAACAACCCCAACGCCCTGCAGCGCGAATCCGGCGGCGTCTTCGTCGAGAGCGAGGAGGCCGGCAAGCCGAACTTCAACGATCCGGAGACGAACGGCGCCGGTGCGGTGGTGGCGAACAGCGTGGAAAGCTCCAACGTCGACATCGCCGACGAGTTCACCAAGATGATCGTCACCCAGCGCAGCTATTCCGCCAACGCGAAGATCGTCACCACGTCGGACGAAATGCTTCAGGAAGTTCTGGGGCTGAAGCGCTAAGCCGCGGCCCTGATCTCCCGGGTTTCTGATCGCCTGGGTTCCATCGCCCGTTTCCCTGATCGCCTGAGGGGGGCGGCAGCCATTCCGGCACCGCCCCGATCCTCCCGATCCGCGAAAGGTTTCCTGCCATGTCCCTCTTCGCAGCCTTGAACAGCGCCACAGCCGGGCTGCGCACCGTCCAGACCAACGTCAAGCTGGTTTCGGACAACATCGCGCAGGCCAACGACCCGAACCGCACGCGCCACACCGCCCAGCAGACGGTGGACGCCAGCGGTCAGGTCATCAGCACGACCTATCGGCGGGAAGTCGACAAGGCGCTGATGGCGCAGGTGATGGACCTGACCGCCCGCGACGGCGGATCGCAGGCGACGGCGACCTACATGAAGCAGTTGGGCGACCTGATGCGGACGTCGAACGGCACGCCGCTGCTGAACGACTATGCCAGCAAGTTCCAGGCGGCAGTGAAGACGCTCGCCACCTCGCCGGAGGACGAAACCGCGCAGTACCAGCTGGTCCAGGCCGCCGATAATTTCTCGCGCGAGATCCGCCGCGTCTCCGAAGGGGTGGAGCAGCTCGACCGCGACATGAAGACGGACATCACCAAGTCGGTCGACAAGGTCAACGACCTGCTGAAGCAGATCAACACGATCAACAACGACACGGTGTCGCTGCTGGGCCAGGGGTCGGCCGCCAACGCGGTGGCCGACAAGCGCGACGGCCTGATCCGCGAGTTGAGCTCCTACATGCCCGTGCGCACTGTGGAGCGGCCGGACGGGCGTCTGGCGATCTTCACCCCGTCGGGTCTGGCCCTGGTCGATGCACAGCCGGCAAATCTTTCCTATGACGGCGGCAACATCAACCTACAGGTCGGCAATCAAGTCACCTCGATCAACAATCACCTGACCACCGGCAAACTCGGCTCGCTGATCCAGATGCGCAAGGACGGTTCGACCACCGAACCGCCGACGCCGGCCAGCGGCGATCCGGCGACGGAGGTGATCCGCAAGCTGCGCTCCCAGCTGGACGAGTTTGCCAAGGCCTTCACCGGCCCCACCCGTCCCGGCGAGCCGACCAGCTTCGCCGACGCCTACGACGAGTCCTCCCCGGCCGCGGACGGCGAGCAGACCAACCAGTTCTTCACCGGGAACGACCGTTTCACCATCGCCGTGAACACCAAGCTGCTGGACAACACCGCCAAAGTGAAGCGGGCGGCCATCGACGGCATGGTCACGGCCATCAATGCGTCCGGCCGCAATTTCAGCGCCGACGGCCTGCAAATGAAGGACACCAGCTACAGCGCCATGGGCAGTGCCATCACCGGCACCTGGATGGCCGCGGCCAAGACTGCCAACACCGCCAGCGAGTCCAACAAGGCCTCGATGCAGCTGCTGACCGAACGCTACCAGTCGCAGACCGGGGTCAACATCGACGAGGAAATCGCCCAGCTGCAGCAGCTCCAGACCTCCTACCAGGCTTCGGCACGGGTTATGCAAGTGGCCAATGCAATGTTTGATGCATTACAGGCGGTGGTCCGATGAGCTCGATAACGGGAGTCAGCAGCTACTCGAACTATCTGAGCCTTGTCCGGAACCTGTCCGGCGGCCAGAACGACATCAACCGGCTGTCCGAACAGCTGACCACCGGCAAGAAGTCGGTCGATCTCAACGCCTATGGGCCGGAGGTTCAGAAGCTGCTGGACCTGCGGGCGGAGATGGCGACAAAGACCAACTACATCCAGAGCATCGACACCGCAGCCCCGCGCGTCAAGGCGACGGACACGGTGCTGACGTCGCTGGAGAAGACGCTGTCGAGCTGGACCTCCAGCACGACCTTTCCCTTCCAGCCCGGCCCGGCCAGCGTCACCTCGCCGACCAACACCAATCCCGACGGGATGAAGGTGACGATCGACAGCGCCAAGTCGAAGCTGACGGTGGGCGCGAAATACACGGTCACCGCCGTGCCGTCGCAGCAGGGCGGAAACGGCACCTTCGACGTGACGGTGACGGACGGGCTGGGCGGCAAGACCACCCGCGCCATCAACCTGGGCACCACCCCGCCCAACGACGGCAAGGGCTACAACTTCAACATCTCCGGCGGCCCGGGCGAGGGCGCCATGCTGAACCTCACCTTCGACACGCTGAAGGCATCGTCCAGCAGCAGCTTCACCGTCTCCTTCCCGCAGGCGGATCAGGTGAAGGACCGTGCGGAAGGCGCCATGCGCGACATCCAGGCGCTGCTGAACCAGCGCTTCGGCGACCGCTACCTGTTCGCCGGCTCGCGCTATGACACGGAGCCGGTCACCGACCTGCTGGCGACCAAGCAGACCAGCAAGATCACCCTGAACGGCGCCGTGGTGAACGCCGACGATTACTTTGAGGTGACGGTCAGCGGCAAGACCTTCGGCTATCAGGTCCAGGCGG
The DNA here is from genome assembly GCF_001639105.2 of Azospirillum humicireducens. NCBI lineage: Bacteria > Pseudomonadati > Pseudomonadota > Alphaproteobacteria > Rhodospirillales > Azospirillaceae > Azospirillum > Azospirillum humicireducens. Next base: position 585,203 of record NZ_CP028903.1, on the reverse strand, counting down.
CCGATCCGAAATCTCTGACTTTCGTCGCGCAGACCCTGACGTCGCAGATCAACGCCGCCAATCCCGCGCTGCCGATGACGGTTTCGACCTCCAACGGCATCATCACGCTGGTCGGCCAGGATCCGGGCCAGAAGTTCGACCTGTCGGCGCGCGTGGTGAACTCCGCCACGGTGGTGAACACCGCCACCTCACCGACGACCACCCAGGCGCCGACGGCCGGCCTGCCGCAGATCGACCGCTTCACCTTGAACGGCGCCGCGGTGGACATCGGCGACACCTTCGAGTTCACGGTCGCGGTCGGCGATCCCGACGATCCGTACAATCAGAACTATTATACCCGGAACCCGACCGCGCCGCACGACCTGCCGCCCTACCAGACCTACACTGTGCGTTACACCGTCAGCGACACCGACTACGCGGCCGGCGTCAACAACGTGGGACAGGTCGCCGACAGGCTGCGCCAACAGTTCGCAACGCTGAACCCCGCGCCGCCTGTCACCATCGACGCGGTGGGCAGCGGCCCCGGCATTTCGCTGACCAGCACGGCCAACGCCGACCCCAACCATCCCAACAGAACATCGCTGTTCACCACCTCCGCCAAGGTGACGAACGGGTCGCTGGAGAACACCATCACGGTCGGAACCCTGCCGCCGGAGCAGGACAGCCTGGTCAATGTCCCCTATGCCGATCCGCCCGACCTGCCCTTCTACGACACAGAATACCTTACCAAGGGCAAGAATGCCGAGGCATACCGCAAGTCGCAGGTGACCATCGACGACAACCTGAACATCGCCTACGGGGTCAGCGCCGACGACAAGGCGTTCCAGACCCTGGTGAAGGCGATGCAGATGGTCCGCACCGCGGCGGCGAACCCCGGAAAATGGACCGAATACAGCACCCAGGCACGCGAGATGCTGACCCAGGCTACCGATCAGATCCGGTCGATCCATGCCAAGGTCGCGTCCGACAGCGCGACGCTGGAGACCATCAAGACCTCGCACACCCAGTCCGTCGCCGCCTTGACCGAGCGCATCGCCAAGATCGAGGGCATCGACGAGAACGAGGTCGCAGCGCGGTTGAGCAGTGCGATGAACGTTCAGCAGGCGACCTACGCCGTCGCCGGCCAGACAAAGAAGCTGTCGCTGCTGAACTATCTGGCGTAATGCCGCATCGGATCCGGCAGTGGCCGGGACGCTCCCGGAACCCGATTGCGCTTCGATCAGGGCGAAACCTGCATTGATCTTGCCCCGGTCGGGTGGACACGGATTCACGCAGATCTTAGCTCGGCCTGTCCGGGGGTGATGTATCCGATGGCTGAATGGGTGTGTTGGCGATTGTAGCAGGTTTCTCCACCCGGAGCTTAACTGAGGTGTCCACCCAACCGGGGCAAGATCACGTCGCCAATGAGCCGCAGTTCTGGATCCATGCCTGATCCCAACACCACAAAGTTGGCCAAAGTCCGGCTCAGGCCGCGGCGATGACACGGGGGAAATGCAGGATGAAGCGGGTGCCCTGGCCGGGGCGGCTTTCCACCCCGATGGTGCCATGCAGGCGGCCGGTCACCAGATTGTAGACGATGTGCAGCCCAAGCCCGCTGCCACCGCTGCCGCGACGGGTTGTGAAGAAGGGATCGAAGATCTTCGGCAGAACCTCCGGCGCGATCCCGTTGCCGTCGTCGGCCACCGACAGCTCCACCATGTCACCGGCAAAAGGACGGGCGGATATCGCGATGCGGCCGGGCTGTTCCGGGTCGAGCGCATGGATCAGGGCATTCATGATCAGGTTGGTCAGAATCTGCGACAGGGCTCCCGGATAGCCGTCCAGTTCCAGGTCTCCCGGACAGTCGATCGAAATCGTCAGCGCCGCCCGCGCCTTGTAGGTCGGATGCAGGCTGCGCAAAAGCTCGTCGATGTAGTCCCGCAGCAGGAAGGCGCGGCGTTCGTCGCTGGACTGGTCGACAGCAACCAGCTTGAAGCTCTGCACCAGATTGGCGGCGCGGGTGCTGTTGGACAGGATCAGGTTGGCCATCTCCATGCCGTCGCTGAGGAAACGCTGGAAGTCCGACTTCTTCAGCGCGCCGGCGGCATGCCGCTCCGACAATTCCTCGATCAGCGTCTGCAGCTGGGAGGCGCCGGTGATCGTGATGCCGATGGGGGTGTTCACCTCATGCGCCACACCGGCGACCAGCTGGCCCAGAGAGGCCATCTTTTCCGCCTGGATCAGGCTGGTCTGGGTCGCCTTCAACTCGCAGAGCGCCCGCTCGGCGGCATCGCGCGACTGGCGCAGCGCATTTTCCGCCTCAACCTCGCGGGTGACGTCGACCACCACCGCCTGGATCGCCGGACCGTCCATCCAGTCGACCCGCCGGCCGGTCAACTCCACCCACAGGCGGCCGCCGTCAGGGCGGCAGGCGCGGATGCGGCGGCGCGGCGTCGACCCGCCGTCCAGCAGCCGGTCGTAATTGTCGATCAGACCGTTGCGTTCGTCCACCGGCACCAGCGACAGCAGGGACGGCAGCGCCATCACCTCGGCCACCGTCAGACCCAGCATGGCGGCGAAGCTGTCGTTGGCATAGAGCGGGTGGAAGTCGCGGTGGATGATGATGCCCTGGATCGATCCTTCGACCAGATCGCGGAACCGCCGCTCGTTGTCGGCCAGCGCCCGCTGGCGCCGGTCGATCTCTTCGATGAAATAGCGGATCGAGGCGCCGATGTCGGTGATCTCGTCGTCGCCATCCACCGGAACCGGTACGGCAGCCTTCGTTGCCGGTCCTGCAGGCGCACCACCGTCGGCCCGCTGCCGGCCGGCGTCTCCGTGGCTCGCCGACAGCCGGGCCAGCACCGCCCGGTTCATCGCCACCAGCCGCGAGGACAGGAAGCGCCGGAAGATGAAATAGACGCAGACCGCCAGGATGATCGACGCGCCTGCCAGCATCATCACGGTGCGCGACCGCTCGGCGATCAATTCGGCCAGGGCGTCGGTTCGCTGGGCCGACTGGTCGCGGATCGAATCGTAAAGCGTCCGGGTCGACCGTTCGACCGTCTCCACCAGCACGCGGGCCTGTCCGGTCAGGGCCTGGGCGCGGTTGCGCGCCTGCAGCCGGTCGATGGCGCTGTGGAACAGCCCGCCCGGCGCGATCAGCAGCGAGAACAGCTCCTCCTGCACGGTGGCCATCATCTGGCCGGTCGTGTCCGGCGCATCGGCGGGCAGGCGCGCCAGATCGGCCAGCGTGCGTTCGGCCGCCCGCGCTTCGCCCTTCAGGCGGCTGAGATGGTCCAGTTGGGTGGCGCCCGCCGCCCGCGCCATCAGCGCGCCGATGCGGACGGCCCAGGCGCCGGTATCGGGCATGCTTTCCATGGAGGCGGCCAGCCGGCTCAACCCCCGCGTCGCCTCGGCCTGGCGGTCGCCATAGTCGATCTGGCGCGTGACCTCGGCATTCAGGTCGGCGACGGTGGCGGCCAGGATCAGCAGGGTGGACCGGGTCTGTTCCAGCAGGCGGACATTGCCGTCGCGCTCGCCGTCCTCATTGCCGCTCTCCTTCATCAGTCCGCGCATGCGGGCGACGAGGAGCTGCATGGAGTCCAGCTCCGTCACCAACCCGTCATAGATGGAGCGGCGCTGCGGGGTCGAGGTGGCGGCGGCAAGCTGTGGCAGCTGCGCCACCAGCTTCTGCAGGGAGCCGTGCAGATCGGCGCTGGCGATGACCTCCGGCAGGGTGGTGGTCGACAAAGCCGTCACCTCCGCCCGGAACAGCCGGAAGGAGGACATCGAAACGCCGCCGATCAGCACCACCAGCAGGGCCATCACCGAGAGCCCCAGCGTGATGCGCACGGCGATGCCGAAACGCCGCGGCTGGTTCGACGGCGGAATCTGCGGCGCCGGCAGCACCTGCGGCTGGGGCCCGGCGGTGGTCCCCGGTTGGGGCAATGTGCCGGACCGCGGCGGGCTCTCGGCGATCGAGGATGCCATGCCGTCCATCACCGCCTCACCGTCATCCGGCCGTCCAGCCGCGGCGTGAATTCCCCATCGCGGACGATCTGGCCGATCAGCTGGGTGGAGAAGAAGTCCGTGTTGCGGTCCTCCACCAGCCGCGGCGCTCCGGCCAGCATGACATAGCCGTCGCCGCCGGCCGCCAGGAAGCTGCTGGTCGCCAGCCGGTAGCGGGTGGAAAGGCCGACCGGCTTGCCGCCGACCGACAGGCTGCGCAGCCTTTGACCTTGCGGGCGGCTCAGGTCGATCTCGGCACGGGCATTGGACAGGTGAGGGAAACGGCCCTGCAACTGCTCCACCGCCGACACGCCGCTCTCCACCGCATCCCACAGCTGCTGTCCGGTGACGTCCAGCACCACGCCGACATCGTGATAGGGAAGCTCGGCATAGATGTCGCGGCGGGTCAGCAGGGCGCCGGCCGGATAACGGCGGTCGCCGCGTATGCCGCCGCCGTTGATCAGCGCCACATCGGCGTCCAGCGCCTCCCGCAGCATGTCGACGACGGCGTTGGCGAACGCGTTTTCGCCGGTGCGCACCGCTTCCTTGCGGGTGTCGATCGGCCCGGTGAGACGTCCCACCTCCATCCTCAGCATGGTGTCCAGCCGCGCGGCATAGGCCTTGGCCTGGATGTCGATGGCGGCGTCGGGCGCAACGGCGGCGGTGTCGATCAGCCGGGGCGACGGCGCCCAGGTCACCCGCATCTTGCCGTCGGCCTGCGCCGTCCGCTCCACCGTCAGGTCGAGTGCCAGCACCCATCCCGCCTGCGGCCCCACGGTGGCCGACAGGAACCGGCCGTCATAGTCGACGGCGAAGGGGCGGTTGCGGTCCTGATACAGCACGATGTCGGCCGGGCGGGCGGCGAGGATGCTGCGGTGGGTGTCGCCGGCATAGCCGGTCATCGCCACCACCAGATCCACCCCCTCGGCCCGCAGCGCCGCGGCCTTGGCAGCCAGTGCGGCGACGGGATCGCGGAACTCCGTTCGCTGCGTGCGGGTGGTCTCCCGCGTCAGGACGGGGGTCGCAGCCAGCACGCCGATGCGCAACGGACCGGCGGTCAGCACCACCGCCTCCTCCAGTCCGTCCGGCGTGCGGCCGGTCGACCGGTCGACCGTGTTGGTGGTGACGATCGGAAACCCGGCCTCGAAGGCGCGGGCGCTCAGCTGGTCGTCGCCATGGTGGAATTCGCGGTTCAGCGCGGCCATCGCATCGATGGTCATGCCGTTCAGCAGGTCGATGACATGCGCGCCCTGGTCGTAGAAGGCGAGCACCGACGGCGCCAGCGTCTGACCGCCATGCAGGGCCAGGACAAGCTCGCGGCTGTTTCGTTCCTGCCGGATCGCACCGGCCAGACGGGCCATTCCGCCGCGCCCGGCGGTCTCCTCCAGGTCGGTGGTGCCTTGGGCATAGAGGATGGTCAGCTTGACCGTGCCGCTTTCCGCGGCCGGAGCCGGCGCCGCGGGATCAGCCTGCCGGGCGCGCGACGGGGCGGCGCCGAACGCAAGGCACAGGGCAAGACCCAGCGCGAGCGGGACGATCAGGGATGACAGTGTCCTGCCGGGCCGGGACCGAAGCCCGTCGGCAGCGCCGCTTCCAATACCGATGTTGTCCATAGCCCGGCGTCACCATTGGCCCCCCCTCCGGATTATGCGCAATTCGATGCCGCTGTAGAAGCAAAGCCGCGTTACGGGACTGTCATATTGATGACACGCGGGAAGGAAGTGCCCGCTCTACCCATTCGTACACACCGAGAGTCCGCAAAATTCCAATCAACCCCATGCGCACCGGCGCCGGGACTGCGGCAAAAGGTGGCGCCGATCCAGCCCGTTGCGTCTTGGCGAGCGTCGACCGGCGCGAGATCCTCCCATTGCGCGGAATCGGCGATGCGCAGTTGCAGCGTGTGGCCGGTCCGCGCCGCCACGCGCCGGGCGGCACGCTCCGCCGCCGGGGTCAGCCCGACCGGTTCGCCATCCTGTCGGGCGAGCAGCAGCTTCGCCTCGATGCCCGCCGGCATCTGCGCCAGCGTGGGCAGGGGAGGCAGCGGATGCGGTCCTGTCTACACCGGGGACACCCGAAATCTTGTGCGGCGCGAAAGGGTGTCGCAATAGATCATGCGACTATACGAAAACGCCGGCCCGGCGAATGGAACCGGGCCGGCTGCTGGATGGATCAGCGCTTGACCGTGTCGGCGGACTGGCCGAACAGGATCTTCTTGCTCTCGTCATTCACGGTGGGGGTGCCGCTGGGGTTCACGGCCTGACCCTTCTCATAGGCGCGCACCACCGCCGGCCGCTCCTTGATCGCGGTGAACCAGCGCTTCAGGTTGGGGAAGCTGTCCAGATCCTGCTGCTGGCGCTGATGCGGGACGATCCAGGGATAGCTGGCCATGTCGGCGATCGACAGCTCCGAGCCGCCCAGGAACTCGTTGTCGGCCAGACGCTTGTCCATCACGCCATAGAGGCGCCCGGTCTCCTTGACGTAGCGCTCCATCGCGTAGGGGATGCGTTCCGGCGCGTACTGGACGAAATGGTGGTTCTGGCCGGCCATCGGGCCGAGGCCGCCAACCTGCCAGAACAGCCATTCGAGAACGGTCTTGCGGCCTCGCACATCGGTGGGGAGGAACTTTCCGGTCTTCTCGGCCAGATAGACCAGGATGGCGCCGGATTCGAAGACGGTGACCGGTTCGCCGCCATCGGTCGGGGCATGGTCGATGATCGCCGGCATGCGGTTGTTGGGCGAGAAGGCCAGGAATTCCGGCTTGAACTGGTCGCCCTTGGAGATGTTCACCGGTTCGAACCGGTAATCCAGCCCCGCCTCTTCCAGAAAGATCGTGATCTTGTGGCCGTTCGGCGTCGGCCAGAAATAAAGGTCGATCATCCCAAACCCTCCAGTGAATTCACGGCAGGCCGTTGCCGGGCCCGCGATTTGCCACAGAAGTTAACCGCTTCATTCCGGCTGGCAAGCCCGCAACGACGCGCAGCAGCCCCCCGAACCGCCGCTATTATTTCGTATCTCGAAATACAATTTCATTTTGTTGACAGCCCCTGCCGCATCTGTCAGCGTGGCCAACGAACAGACGAGGTGGCGCCCCTCGATTTTTTATTTCCCCCGAAATCATTCTCCCCGGACGGAGAGCACGCATGGCCTTGGACAAGGACGTTTTGGATCAACTGCTGGACACGCTGGGGCGCTTCGTCCGCGAAAAGCTGGTCCCGCTGGAGCACAAGGTGGCGGAGGACGACGCCATCCCTGCCGAGGTGATCGCCGCGATGCGCGAGATGGGCCTGTTCGGCCTGTCGATCCCGGAGGAATATGGCGGGCTCGGCCTGTCGATGACCGACGAGGTTCAGGTCGCCTTCCAGCTGGGCCAGACCTCGCCGGCCTTCCGCTCGCTGATCGGCACCAACAACGGCATCGGCTCCCAGGGCATCGTCATCGACGGGACGGAGGGGCAGAAGCGCACCTACCTGCCGCGTCTGGCCGCCGGCGAGATCGTCGGCGCCTTCGCCCTGACCGAGCCGGAATCGGGATCGGATGCCGGCTCGCTCCGCACCACGGCGCGGCGCGACGGCGACCATTTCATCCTGAACGGCACCAAGCGCTACATCACCAACGCGCCGCAGGCCGGCCTCTTCACCGTCTTCGCCCGCACCGATCTGGACAGCCGCGACGCCCGCGGCGTGTCGGCCTTCCTGGTGGAGGCCGGGACGCCCGGCCTGTCGCTCGGCCCCATCGACCGGAAGATGGGCCAGAAGGGCGCCCACACCTGCGACGTCATCTTCGAGGATTGCCGGGTTCCGGCCAGCGCCATCCTGGGCGGGCGGGAAGGGCAGGGCTTCAAGACGGCGATGAAGGTGCTGGACCGCGGCCGGCTGCACATCGGCGCCGTCTGCGTCGGTCTGGCGGAGCGGCTGATCCGAGACAGCCTGTCCTACGCGATGGAGCGCAAGCAGTTCGGCCAGCCGCTCGCCGAATTCCAGCTGATCCAGGCGATGCTGGCCGACAGCCGGGCGGAGGCCTATGCCGCCCGCTGCATGGTGCTGGAGACCGCGCGCCGCCGCGATGCCGGGCAGAACGTCAACACCGATGCCGCCTGCTGCAAGATGTTCTCGACCGAGATGGTCGGCCGCGTCGCCGACCGGGCGGTGCAGATCCATGGCGGCGCCGGTTACATCGCCGATTACGGGATCGAGCGCTTCTACCGCGACGTCCGCCTGTTCCGCATCTATGAGGGAACCACCCAGATCCAGCAGCTCGTCATCGCCCGCAACATGATCCGGGAGGCGGCATGACTGTGGGGCGGCCGGTTCCCGATTTCGCGGCGATGGTGGCGGCGCTGCCGCCGCGCTTCAGCCACGCGGCACTCGCCTGGGCGGAACGGACGCCGGACGCCCCCGCCCTGTTCGACGGAACCCAGGAATGGAGTTACCGCCGCCTCGCCCAGGCGGTCGACAGCGCCGCCGCGCAGTTGAAGCGGCTGGGGGTGGTCGGCGGCGACCGGGTGATGATCGTCTGCGAGAACGGCCTCGCCGCCGTCACCCTGATCCTGGCGGCGAGCGAGCGCGACGCCTGGCCGGTCATCGTCAACGCCCGACTGTCCGACCGTGAGATCGACAGCATCCGCGACCATTGCCGGCCGCGCCGGGTCTTCTATACCGATACGGTATCCCCCGATGCCGCCGCCCATGCCGCCCGCCACGGTGCCGGGCCGCTGGGCGATGCGGAATTGCCGCCGATGGCGGTCGGTCCTCTGCTGGATGCCGATCCGGAGCCGGTCCATGCCGGCAATCAGCGGCAGGTCGGCGCGCTGATCTACACCTCCGGCACCACCGGCAAGCCGAAGGGCGTGATGCTGTCGCACCGCGGCCTGCTGTTCGTCGCGTCGGTTTCGGGCTGGATGCGCGGGCTGGGGGCCGGCGACCGCACCTATGGCGTGCTGCCGGTCAGCCACGTCTTCGGGCTCGCTTCCACCTGCCTCGGTACGCTCCATGCCGGCGGCTGCCTGCACACGGTGCCCCGCTTCGCCCCCGCTGCCGTCTGGCAGGCCTTGGAACAGGATGGCGTGACCGTGTTCCAGGGTGTTCCAGCCATGTACGCCAAGCTGGTGGAGCATGCCACCGTCACCGGCCGGACACCGGATGCCCCGGCCCTGCGCTACCTGTCGTCGGGCGGCTCGGTGCTGGACCTCGACCTCAAGCTGGCGGTCGAGCGGGTGTTCGGCCTGCCGCTGCACAACGGCTACGGCCTGACCGAATGCTCGCCGACGGTGACGCAGACCCGGCTGGACGCGCCGCGCGGCGACACCTCCATCGGCCCGGCCCTGCCGCTGGTGGAGATGCGCTTCGTCGACCATGCCACCGGCCGGGACGTCGCCGAGGGCGAGCCGGGGGAGCTGTGGGTCCGCGCCCCCAACGTGATGCTCGGCTACTACCGCGAACCGGCGCTGACCGCTGAGGTCATCACCGACGACGGATGGCTGAAGACCGGCGACGTCGCCCGGCTGGAGCCGGACGGCTGCGTCACGGTGGTCGGGCGCATCCGCGAGATCGTCATCCGCTCCGGTTTCAACGTCTATCCAGAGGAGGTGGAAGGCGTTCTGACCAGCCATCCGGCGGTGACGCTGGCCGCCGTCGTCGGCCATGCCGTCGCCGGCAACGAGGAGGTGGTGGCCTTCGTCCAGTTCGTTCCCGGCCGCAGTGCCAGCGAGGACGAGTTGAAGGCCTGGGCCGCCGACCGGCTCGCCCCCTACAAGCGCCCCTCGCGCATTGTCGCCATGGACGCCCTGCCGGCCAGCCCGACCGGCAAGCTGCTGAAAAGCGGCCTCAGGGCCTTGGCTGCCGAGGTGATGGCCGCCTGACGTCAACGAACAAAATCCTGTGGGAGGATAAAAGACCATGAAGCGGACACTTGCCCATCTCGTCACAGTCTCGGCCCTGGCCCTCTCCGTGGCGCTCGGTGCCGGGGCGGCACAGGCCAGGGAATTCCTGCTGGGCTCCGAACTGCCGTTGACCGGAAGCCTCGCCCGCGTCGGCCAGGGCATGCATGAAGGCATCGCCGTCGCCGTCGAGATGGCGAACAGGAGCTATGCCGGCAAGCACAGCTTCAAGGTCCAGACCATCGACGACGAGACCTCCCCCGCCAAGGCGGTGGCCGCGGTGGAGAAGCTCGTCGGCGACGGGGTGGTGGCGATCACCGGCGGCTACGGCTCCAACATCATCGGTCCGGCCTCTGAGGCGGCACAGAAGGCCGGGCTGGTCTACATCACTTCGGGCGGCGTGTCGCCGGAACTGACCCAGCGCGGCTATCCCACCTTCTTCCGCATCAACAACACCGACGGCTATGCGCTGGCGATGATCGGCCTGCTGCAGGACCTGGGCGCCAAGAAGGTCTCGGTGGTCTATCTGAACAAGGACGCCACCAGCAGCCTCGCCAAACAGGTCAACACGGCGCTGACAGCCAAGGGCGTGACCGTCGGCATGCACGAGTTCGACGGCGCTACCAGCGACTTCAAGCCGCTGATGAACAAGGTGAAGCTGCAGGACCGCCCCGACGCCATCGCCATGGTCGGCTACGAGAACGACTATGTCGGCATCCTGCGGGCCTCCAAGGTGCTGAAGCCGCAGGTCAAGGCGGTGGTCGGCGTCTGGTCGCTCGCCACCGCGCAGATGGCCAAGGAATTCCCCGACCTGATGGAGAATGTCTACGGCACCTCCATGCTGCCCTACCCGGTGGAATTCACCCAGCCGGAGGCGGTGGAATTCGCCGCGACCTACAAGAAACTGTTCAACAAGGACCCCGACTATCTGGGCCAGTTCGGCTATGTCCAGACCCGCCTGCTGATCGACGCCGTGGTCCGCGCCGACGAGGCGGGGACGCTTGGCAAGGGCGGCCTGCCGGACGAGTTGCGCAAGACCGACGCCAACACCCTGATCGGCCGCGTCACCTTCGACAGGAACGGCGACAACCTGAACTTCACCCACCGCATGGGCCAGCACCAGGGCGGCAAGGTGGTGCTGGTCTGGCCGCCGGACGCCGCCAACGGAAAGATGAACTTCCCGGCGGTGCCTTGGTGAGCAAATAGCCCCTCTCCCGNTTGATACTCCCTCTCCCGGGACGGGAGAGGGATCTGTCGCCCCCGCCACCTCCAACAGGGCGCAACCCATGTTCGAACTGACGCTCCAGGCACTGTTCTCCGGCCTGCTCGCCGGCGGTTATTACGCGACCGTGGCGGTCGGGTTGGCGCTGGTGTTCGGGACCATGCGGGTCATCAACCTCGCCCATGGCGAACTGGTGCTGCTGGCCGCCTATGTCGCCTACGCCGCCGAATCCAACTATGGCGTCTCTCCGGTGCTGGCGATCCCGGTGGCGCTGGTGATCGTCGCGGCGGCATCGGCCCTCGTCTATGCCCTGCTCAGCCGCATCGAGCAGGACCGCGAGATCAACTCGCTGATCCTCACCTTCGGGCTGGGGATCATCCTGACCAACACCATCCTGTCGATCTGGGCGGCCGATATCCGGTCGACCTCCGATCCGTGGTTCCAGGATTCGATGGTGATCGCCGACACGCTGTTCGCGATGAATGCGGAGGTCGCGGCCTTCATCGGCGGGCTGGTGCTGATGGCCGGGGTCTGGTGGTGGCTGAACCATTCCTGGCAGGGGCGGGCGGTGCGGGCGCTGTCGTCGAACCGGGCGGCGGCGACGCTGATGGGCGTCAACCCGCGCAGGATCGAGATCCTGTCCTTCATGATCGCGGCTCTGCTCGCCACCTTCGCCGGCTTCGCCATCTACACCGGCAAGACCGTCTTCCCGGCATTGGGCCATGTGCTGACGGTCAAGGCCTTCATCATCACCGTGCTGGCCGGGATGGGCTCGATCCCCGGCGTGCTGATCGGCGCCGTCATGATCGGCGTCATCGAATCGCTGACGGTCACCTATCTGTCGGCCTCGCTGCAGGAGTTGGCGGGAATGATCCTTTTCCTGGTCGTGCTGTTCGTCTCGCCCTCTGGCCTGTTCGGCGGCGGGAGGGCACTGGCGCGATGAGCAACTCCCTGATGAACCGTCTGTTTCTGATCGTGGCGCTCGCGGTTGCCTATGTCGGCGTGCCTCTGGTCTTCGGCGGCAACGCCTATGTGCTGGGGCTGATCGTGGCGGCGCTGACCATCGCCGGAGTGGCGGTGGCCTGGGCGCTGCTGGGCAATCTCGGCGGCATGGTCAGCTTTGGGCACGCCGCCTTCTTCGGGGTGGGGTCCTACACCTCCGCCGTGCTGGCGATGAAGCTGGGGGTGCCGGTCACAGCATCCATGCTGCTGGGCGGGGTGGGGGCGGCGGTGTCCTCCATCGCCATGCTGCCGGCGCTGCGGCTGCGCGGCCCCTATTTCGCCCTCGCCATCCTGGCCTATGCCCACATCTTCCAGATTCTGGCGACGGAGATGACCCCCATCACCGGCGGGGCCGGCGGTCTGCTGTCGATCCCGCGCTTTCCCACCGTGCTGGGCTTCGATTTCGGCGACAAGACCGGCGGCTACCTGATCGTCCTGACCATCGTCGTGCTGGCGGCCTTCGCCTATGACGCCATCCGGCGCAGCACCTGGGGCCTTGCCCTGAAGGCGATGCACGATACGGAGGTGGCGACCCGCGTCGTCGGCGTGCCCAGCACCCACCTGAAGGCGGCGATGCTGGTGCTGTCGGCCTTCATCACCGGGGTGGTCGGCGCCTTCAACGCCCATTTCATCAGCTTCCTCGATCCCGACTACGCCTTTTCCAGCGGATGGACCGTGCTGCCCATCGCCGCGGCGATCTTCGGCGGCTACCGCACGGTGTGGGGGCCGGTGGTGGGGGCGTTGGCGATCTATCTGGTCGACCAGCTGCTGTTCAAGCCGATCCTGCCGCACGGCCACCAGATGATCCTCGGCGTCCTGCTCTGCGCCATGATCCTGTTCAGCCCCGGCGGACTGATGCCGGCGCTCAGCCGCCGCCCGGCGAAGGAGAACCGCCATGCTCACGCTTGACGGCGTCCAGGTCAATTTCGGCGGGGTGCAGGCGCTGAAGAGTGCCAGCTTCTCCATTGCGGAGGGCGAGAGCATCGGACTGGTCGGCCCCAACGGCGCCGGCAAGACCACGCTGTTCAACGTCATTTCCGGCGTGGTGCGCCCCACCGCCGGGCGGCTGGACTTCCGCGGCACCTCGCTCTTGAAGCTGCCGGAATGGAAGCGGGCGCGGCTCGGCATCGGCCGCAGTTTTCAAATCCCGCGCCCCTTCGGCCACTGCACGGTGCGGGAGAATCTGCTGGTCGCCCAGCGTTTCGGCGCCGGGAAGAAGGACCCCAAGCGGATCGACGAGATCCTCGACATCCTGAACCTGCGCGACAAGGCCGACCGCGACGCCACCACCGAACTGGCCCTGACCGAGCACAAGGCGCTGGAGGTCGGCAAGGCGCTGGCGACCGAGCCCAGCCTGCTTCTGCTGGACGAGGTGCTGGCCGGGCTGGAGACCAGCGGCAAGCGCGCCTTCATGGAACGGTTGGCGGCGGTGCGCGACCGCTACCGCCTCGCCATGGTCATCATCGAACATGACATCGCCACCATCGCCGCGCTCTGCCCGCGGGTGCTGGTGCTGAATTTCGGCCAGATCATCGCCGACGGCTCTCCGGATGCGGTGTTCCGCGACCCGGAGGTGATCCGCAGCTACACCGGCGAAACCACGCTTGCGGAGGCGTCATGACCAACGCGCTCGATATCCTGACGCTTCGGGCCGGCTATGGCGCGATCAACGTGCTGTGGGACGTGTCCCTGTCGGTGGAGACCGGCAAGACCACGGTGATCGTCGGCCCGAACGGTGCCGGCAAAACGACGCTGCTGCGCGCCATCATGGGGCTGGTGCCCGCCACCTCCGGCGACATCCGCGTCGACGGCCAGAGCCGCAAGGCGATGAAGACCTGGGACCGGGTGGCCGACGGGCTGGTGATGATCCCCGAAGGCCGGATGATCTTCCCCGACATGACGGTGGAGGACAACCTGATGATGGGCGCCTTCCCACCCGGCTGCCGCAGGGAGTGGAAGCGCAACAAGGCGATGGTCATGGACATGTTCCCCCGTCTGGCCGAACGGCGCGGCCAGATCGCCGGCACCCTGTCGGGCGGCGAAGCGCAGATGCTCGCCATCGGCCGCGGCCTGATGGAGCAGCCCCGCGTCTGCCTGATCGACGAGCCGTCTCTCGGCCTCGCCCCCGTTGTGGTGGACGAGATCTTCCGCATCCTAGCCCGGCTGCGGGCGGAAGGGCTGACCATCCTGCTGGTGGAGCAGAACACCAGCCGCGCGCTGAAGATCGCCGACCATGTCCATCTGATGCAGTCGGGCAAGGTCGTGCTGTCCGAACGCGGCGACCGGGTGGACCTGGAGCGCCTGCACGCGCTTTACTTCGCGCACGAAACAGCCGCGTGATGGGGCAGGGGATGGACGAACTGGGTATGGACGATCTGCTGAACGGGGAGCCGGAATCGGGATTCCAGCGCCTGCTGGGCTACGCCTTGAGTCGCTGGGAGGAGGGGGAGGCGGAGCTGACGATGGCCATCGGCGAGCGCCACCTGAACCGGGCCGGGGTGGTGCATGGCGGGGTTCTGGCGACGCTTCTGGACACGGTTTCCGGATTCTCGGCAACATACTGTCCCTTTCCCGGCCGGGTGCGGCGGGTGGTGACGCTGTCGCTGTCGACGAGCTTCCTGGGGCAGGCGCGCACCGGTACGCTGGTCGCCACCGGCCGGCTGCGCGGCGGCGGGCGCAAGATCGTCGGCATCGCGGCGGAGATCCGCCACGGCGATACCGGCGCCCTGATCGCCACGTCGGAAGGCATGTTCAAATACCGGCCGGGCAGCGAGAACCGGGAGGGAACCGAGCTATGAGCGGACAATTGACCGTCGCGCGCCAGGGCCGCGTGATGGTGCTGACCATGGACGACGCGGCCACCAAGAACGCGCTGGGGCCGGAGATGATGGCCGCCGCCCGCGACGCGCTGACTCAGGCGGCCGAGGATCCGGGCGTGGGCGCCATCGTCCTGACCGGGGCCAACGGCAGCTTCTGTTCCGGCGGCAATTTGGGCCGGCTGCTCGGCAACGCCAAGGCCGATCCCGAAGTCACCCGTGCCAGCCTGGAGCGCTTCCATGGCTGGACCCGCGCCATGCGCGCCTGCCCCAAGCCGGTGATCGCCGCCGTCGAGGGGGCCGCCGCAGGGGCGGGCTTCTCCGTGGCATTGGGGTGCGACCTGATCGTTGCGGCGGAGGATGCGGTGTTCACCCTGGCCTATGTGAAGGTTGGCCTCAACCCGGACGGCGGGGCGTCGGCCTTTCTCGCCCGCGCCGCGACGCCGCAGTTGGCGGCAGAGATCATGTTCGAGGGCGGCAGGATCGGCGCGGCGCGGCTGGCGCAGCTCGCCATCGTCAACCGGGTGGTGGCGCCCGGCACCGCTCTCGCCGAGGCGATGGCCTGGGCAGAGCGGCTGGCCGAGGGGCCGACGCTGGCCATCGGCAGGGCCAAGCGGCTGATCGAGAGTGGCTTCGGCGCACCTGACGACCAGCTCGACCGCGAGGCCGCCTTCTTCGTCGAGGCGCTGCATGGGGCGGAGGCGGCGGAGGGCATCACCGCCTTCTTCGAAAAGCGGGCGCCCATTTATCCCCGCGGCTGAACCGTTCCACAGGCCGGCAGCGCCTCTCAGGCCAGCAGTGACAGGGTGGGGTCGGGCGGGGTGGGCGCCGCGTTTTCCAGGGAGCGGGCGACATCGGACGGCGCGCCCGGCACCCGCAGCGGCTCCGCCCGCCCGGTGAAATGCAGTGCCGTCCCGCCATCGGCCGTCGTCCGCAGATAGGCGACGGCGATGGGGTTCACCAGAACGGTTTCCCCCGATATCTCTGTCAGCTCGACAAATGCCATGGCTTCTTTCCTCTCACGCGTACGGGTAAAACAGGCGGCAATGGTGTATGTTTCCAAACCGGATGTTCGGTGAAACCCTATGATCGGAAGGGGGTACCCCTTCGACCTCTTGAACGGGGCGGAACCGCGACAAACATGGGCGGTTCAGTGGATCGAAGCCGAACGGGCTTCGAAAACCGGACGGGGCGGGCTATAAGCCCGCTCGGTTAGATCAAGGGAGCATGCCGTCTTGAAGTTGCTTGTCGTCGAGGACGATCCGCTGATCGGTCCGGCCGTGAAGGCCGTTCTGGAGAATGCGGGCTACACCGTGGTCGGCCCCCTGCGCGATGCCGCCAAGGCCGCGCGGGTCGGTGCCCGCGAGTGTCCCGACCTGGCGCTGGTCGACGTCAATCTCGCCGGTGGGGAGAACGGCCTCGTGCTGGCCCGGCGGCTGTGGCAGGAGAATGGCATTCCGTCGCTGTTGATGACCGGTTTCGATCACCATGCGGCGGAGGCCCGCAGCTTCGCCATGGGTCTGCTGCGCAAGCCGGTGATGCCGGACGCGCTGGTCCAGGCCATCGGCGCCGTCGGGGAAATCCTGGGCGGCCTGCGCCCGTCCTCCAAGCCGGACGCGCTGGAGATCTTCCACGGGTCCGCCCCCTTCACCGCCGGCCTTCCCAAGGTACGCTCGGCCTGAACCGCACACGGAAAGCCAACCTTCGAAAGCGCCCGCCATCCGGTGGGCGTTTTTCGTTTTCGGCGCATCCCGGTCGGCGCATCGGCGGACGCTTCGGGGCCGGATCGAATTTGGCGGGATCACTCCGCCCGGCCGTTGTTGGTGGGGTGGAATACGGGGACGGACCCGGCAGGCGCCCTTTTCCATCACCGATGGCCGGGGACTGATGATCAGGAGCAAGGTCTGCTGCGCCCCTCACCCCTCCCGCGACAGAAGGGCGACCGGAAGGTCGGCAAACAAAGTCCCGGCGGAAACCGCGTCGCCGCCCTCCACGTCCGCGCCGGTCAGGCGGTTGCGCCAGCGGGTGCCGCGCGGCAGCGGGATGGCGGTATTGCCCCAGTCGGGCGCCTCTCCCAACTGTCCGACCAGCCTGGGCACCGCCACCAGCACCGTGTCGTCGCCGGCCCGGCGGGCATAGGCGACCACATGGTCGGCACGGTCGCCGGTGGCGTCCAGCGGCAGATACTCGCCTGCACTGAAGACCTCCGGCTTCTCCGCCCGCACAGCCAGCGCCTGCCGGGTCACCGCCAGCTTCACCGCACCGTCGGTCCAGCGCTCCAGCAGGGTTGAGACGGCGCCGCGCTCCACGACCCCCTCCACCTCCTCAAGCAGCGTGCGGCGGGCATCGTAATCCACCGGCAGCCGGTTGTCGGGATCGACGAGGCTGAGATTCCACAGCTCGCAGCCCTGATAGATGTCGGGCACGCCGGGGCTGGTCAGCTTCAGCAGGGTCTGGGACAGCCCGTTGACCATGCCGATGCGCGCCAGCGCCGCCTGGAAGGGCAGAAAGGCCTCCAGGAAGGCGTTGCGCCGGGTCACATCGAGCGCATCGTGAATGAAGCTGACGACCGCCCCCTCATAGGCCTCGTTGGGTGCGGCCCAGGTCGAATGGACCTTGGCCTCGCGCATCGATTTGGTCATGGCACCGACGATGCGCTCGGCGAAGGCGGTCATCGCCGGCTGTTCGATCCGCTCGACCGTCGCACCGGTCAATTCCGCCGGCCAGGCGCCGAGCAGCAGCTGGTAGAACAGATACTCATCGTTGCGGTCGGGGGGAGCGGTGCCCTCAACGTCGCCGCGACGGGCGCGCAGCAGCCGGCTCCAGGTCTGGACCTGCCGTTCCCATTCCTCCGGCATCTCCGACAGGGCGTAGAGGCGGGCGCGGGTGTCCTCGCCACGCTTGGTGTCGTGGGTGGTGCTGGCCAGCATGTTGCCCGGCCAGTTGCGGGCGCGGTCCTGGTTGGCCCGGTGGAAGGCGGAGACGCTGACGCCGAAATGGTCGGGATGGCCGCCGACCTCGTTCAGCGCCGCCAGCCGGTTGTAGCGGTAGAAGGCGGTGTCCTCCAGCCCCTTGGCCATCACCGGCCCGCTATACTGCTGGAACCGCATGGCGAAGCGGGTGACCTGCCGGTGGCTGTAGCCGCTCTTGGGTGCCGCCACCAGATCGCTGGTCAGCAGCCGCTGCAGGAAATCATAGACCGAGCCGTCCGGTCCCTGGTCGGCCCGCCGTGCCCGGGAGATCGCCCAGTCGATGTCACGGCGGTCCAGATCGCTCGGCACGCCGCCATCGACATAGGTGCGGTAGACCGGGAAGCGGGCGATGGTCTCCTTCAACGCCTGATGCAGGATGTTGGCGGTGAAATCGGCGGTGGCCGGGTTGGAGCGGGCGATGCGCGCCGCCTTGCGCGACAGCACGTTCAGCTCGCTCGCCATCTCGCTTTCCATGATTCGGATCTTGCACTGCCGCACCACCTCTTCGAAATCGTCGCGCTGGCCGATGAAGTCGGCATAGAGGCGGGTGAAGGCCTCCTCCGCCTTGGGATCGACGAACAGGCCGCCCATCAGGTTGGCGAACTCGTAACCGGTGGTGCCGTCGATCGGCCAATCCTCGCGCAGCCGCTCATGCCGGGCCAGGATCTTCTCCACCACCAGATAGAAGGGCTTGCACGCCGCCGCGACCAGCCGCTCGCAATAGCCCTTGGGGTCGATCAGCCCGTCGATGTGGTCGATGCGGATGCCGTCGAGCGTGCCGTCCTCCACCATCCCCAGCACCATGCGGTGGGCGACGTCGAACAGCTCCGGCTCGTCCATGCGCAGTCCGGCCAGTTCATTGATGTTGAAGAAGCGGCGGTAATTGATGTCGTCGGCCGCCACCTTGAAATAGGCGACCCGCCAGTTCTGGCAGGCGATCAACGCGTGCAGATGGCTCCAGCTGTCGATTTCTCCCTGATAGCCTCGGAAGACGGACAGCCGCTGGTTGATCGCATCGGCCACGTCCGGCCGTGTCGCCACCAGTGTCGCCAGTTCCACCTTCTGAACGCCGGCCCGCGCGATCTGGTGGGGCCGGGCATAGGCGAGATGGGCGAACGCGTCGCCGATCCGCTCCAGATCCGGGTGGTCGCTGCCGAGTATGGTGCCGTAATCCTGCGGCCGAACCGGCAGCTTGTGGCTGCCATAGGCCCAAACCGCGAAGCTGCCGGTCTCCTTGTCGAAGCGCAGCTCCAGCCCGCCCGACACCAGCACCGCGCCATACTGGTCGCCCAGGAAGGGCACCAGCAGCTTGCCTTGGAGATAGCGGTAGTCGGAGTCCCATTCGATGTCGAAATACCCGGCATACGGGCTATCAGGCCCCCACTCCAACACATTCAACCACCATTCATTGTCCGACCCGCCGACACCCATATGATTGGGCACGAAGTCCAGGATCTGGCCGAGGTTGTTGCGCTTCAGCGCCTCCACCAGATCGCGGAAATCGGTCTGGTCGCCGACCTCCGGACTCAACTCGTTGTGGTTGACGATGTCGTAGCCGTGGGTGCTGCCCGGCCGCGCCTTCATGTAGGGGGAGGCATAGAGATGGCTGACACCCAGCCGGGCGATATAGTCGGCGATGGCAGCGGTGCGGCCGAAGCCGAACTCGCCATTCAGTTGGACCCGGTACGTCGCACGAGGGATGGGCTTGCCGGCGGCGGGGGCCATGGGTGTGTGCTCCTCGGAGTATGGAGTGGCGTATTTAGATCAACGGCGGGCGGGGGCGGCGGATGGGCGCGCCGCAGCCAGGATGTCGGCGACCGCCGCCGGTTCCGGCGCGTCGGCCAGTTCCTCCAGCGTCATCGACAGCTTGCGGCGCCAGTTGGGGTACTGGTCGGTGGTGCCGGGCAGGTTGACCTGCTCGCGCTCGCGGGTCAGGTCGTCCAGCTGTGCCACAGCCAGAGCGGCGTTGGTCCGGGCGAGGAAGGCATGCACGGCAAGGTCAAGCGCCTCGTCATGGGGGCTGTCCGGCCCGAAGCCGGCAGGCAGAGCGATCCCGGCGGCGCGCAGCGCATCGACCAGGGCGCCGCGGTCGGCCGACCGACGGGTTTGCTGCTTTTCCTCCTCGTCATCCGCCGGGTAGAGCCCCTTTTCGGCCTTCAACGCGATGTCGTCGCTTTCCCACCAACCGCGCAGGGTGGCGAGATCGTGGCTGCCGATGGTGGCGAGCGCCAGCTCCGGATACTCGTCCGGCCCTTTGAAAGCGCCGTCCTCGGTCCATTCGAAGAAGACGACGCGGTAGCTCAGCACCCCGACCGCGGTCATCCGCTCGCGGAATCCCGCGGGCACGGTGCCCAGATCCTCGCCGACGACGAGACAGCGGTGACGTTGGCTCTCCAGCGCCAGGATGCCCAGCAGATCCTCCATCGGATAGCCGACATAGGCGCCCTCGCCCGGCGGGTGGCCGTCGGGGATCCAATAGACATGCTGAAGCGCCATCGCATGGTCGATGCGCAGCGCACCGGCATGGCGCATGTTGGCGCGGACCAGATCGATGAAGGGCCGATAGCCGGCATCGCGCAAGGCCCGCGGGTGGAAGGGCGGCAGCCCCCAATCCTGGCCGGCGGGGTTGAACAGGTCGGGCGGGGCGCCGACATGGGCGGCGTCCACCACCGCCTGCGGCGTCATCCAGGTTTCCGCTCCGCTGGCATCGGCTCCGACCGCAAGGTCGCGGTAGAAGCCGATGGCCATGCCGAGTTCGGCCGCCCGTTCCGCCGCCAGACGCAGCTGGTCGTCCGCCAGCCATTGCAGCCAGGCAAAATAGGCGACGCGGCCGGACTGCTCCTCGGCGAAGCGCTCCACCGCTGGCGCCGTGGCGTCATGGTAGTCCGCCGGCCATCGGTGCCAATCGGCCTTGCCCTCCTGCGCGAAATGTTCGCGCAGGGCCTGGAAGGTGGCGAAGCGTGTCAGCCCGATGCCGCCCTCGGTCCGGAAGGAATCGAAGGCGGCGCGGCGGTCCGGCTTGGCCGACGCCTGGAAACGAAGGAACAGCTTGTCCAGGATCGGCAGCTTCAGCCTGGACACCGCGGTGTAGTCGACATTGGCCGAGGCACGCGCCGCCTCCAGCGCCTGCCGGAAGCCGGGCGAAGCAACCTCCTTCCGCAGATCGGCGTCGTCCAGGAACTCCGGGACCGCGGTGACGTCGATATAGAGCGGGTTCAAAAACAGCCGGCTGGCCGGGGAATAGGGGCTGGCATGCTCGGGATTGTCGAGGAACATGGCATGGAGCGGATTCAGCCCGATCACCGCGGCCCCGCGCGCCGCCGCGATGTCGGCCAGCGTCCGCAAATCGCCGAAATCGCCGATGCCCCAGTTGCGGTCGCTGCGCAGGGTGTAGAGCTGCGCCGACAGGCCCCACAGCTTCTCACCCACCAGCATCGACGTCGGCAGATGGCAGCGGGACGGTGCCAGGACCAGCCGGGTTTCCGCCACGCCATGCTCCGTCTCCACCCGCAGCGTGTGGTAGCCGGCCTTGTCCAGCTTTCCCAGCGGCAGGCGCCGCTCGGCATAGGTCACGTCGCCGACGGTGATGCAGCGGCAGCGCGGCAGGCTGCCGAAGCCGACCACGCCGCTCTGCGTCTCCCCGCTTTCCAGTGTCAGGGTATAGCGCAGGGTGCGGGTGCCGTGGGGCAGGGTGACCGGTGCAGTCACCGCCTCCCCGGCGCGGCGGACAACCACCGGGGGCAGGGCGCGGCTATAGTCCTCCTCGTCAAGCCGGTCGAGAAGGGCAAGCGCGGCGGCCTCGTCCCCCGCCTCGACCCCCATCGCCGATAACAGGGCGCGAATGGTCTCCCCGCTGGCCGTCACCGTCTCCCCGGCTGCGTTGTCGAAGGAGCGTTCGATCCCCATGCGGTCGGCCAAGCGGTCGAGCGCCGAGGCGTCCTCCAACCACAGAACCACCGACCAGGGGCCGAGCGTATCGCCGGTCAGCCCGGCGCCCTCGGTCCACAGAACGCGGCCCGTGGCCTCGGGGAAGCCGGAAGCCGACGAATCGGCCAGATTGGCGAAGGCATGCAGCCGGCTGCCGTCGCCCAGCGTCCAGCAGACGGTCAGGCCGGTCTTGCCGACCACGCAATGGCTGGATGCGCCGCCGGGAACGCCGTCGAGCCGCGGCACGATCTCCGCCCGCCGCAAGGCGAGGGCCCGGCGATACCAGTCGAGCCAATCGGCATGCTCGCCCGTCTCACGGGCCTCCCAATCAAGCCTGGCCGATTCTGCCGTTTCCGGCGCGGTGGGATCGGGGATGCGGGCGCGGGCGTCGGGGTCCTGGAATTCGGGGAATTTGGCGAACTCCTCCGCCCGCCCCTTGCGCACGGCTTCCGCCAATTCCTCGCCGAAGTCGCAGAAGAAGGGGAAGGGCTTGGCCGACGCCCATTCCTCGCCCATGAACAGCATGGGAATGCCGGGACCGAGCAGATAGAGGATGGTCGCCGCGCGCACAGCTTCGGGCTTGGCGATGTGGGAGATGCGTTCGCCGAAGGCGCGGTTGCCGATCTGGTCGTGATTCTGGATGAAGGTGACGAAGGCGCTCGGCGGCAGATGGGCCGACGGCTCCCCGCGCAGCTCGCCGTCGCGGTAGGCCGACGGGTCGCCCTGGAAGGCGAAGCCCTCCGCCAGGGCGCGGCCCCATTTGGCCGGATCATGGGCGTAGTCGGCGTAGTAGCCGCCACCCTCGCCGGTCGCCGCGCTGTGCAGGCAGTGGTGCAGGTCGTCGTTCCATTGGGCGGAGTGCCAGAGCGGGTCGCCCTCGCGGTGGCGGGCCAGGAAGCGCGCCTGGTTGGCGTCGTTCTCCAGCACCAGATGGACATGGCGCTGGCTCTGGAAATGGCTGTGCACCCGCTCCGCCAATTCCTCCAGCACATGGCGGTCGCTGTCGTCGATGATGGCGTGGACGGCGTCCAGCCGCAGGCCGTCGAGATGGAACTCCTCCAGCCAATAGAGCGCGTTGTGGATGAAGAAGTCGCGGACCGATCCGCTGCGCTCGCCATCGACATTGATCGCCGCCCCCCAGGGCGTCTTGTGGCGGTCGGTGAAGAAGCTGTCGGCGAAAGCGTGGAGGTAGTTCCCCTCCGGTCCGAAGTGGTTGTAGACGACATCGAGGAAGACCATCAGCCCGCGGGCGTGCGCCTCCTGCACCAGACTCTTCAAATCCTCCGGCCGGCCATAGGCGCTGTCGGGGGCGAAGGGCAGCACGCCGTCATAACCCCAATTGCGGGAGCCGGGGAAGTCGGCCACCGGCATCAGCTCGATGGCGGTGATGCCCAATTCGACCAGATCGTCGAGCCGTTCGATGGCCGACAGGAAGGTGCCTTCCTCCGTGAAGGTGCCGACATGCAGCTCGTAAAGCACCGTCTCGTGCCAGGGCCGGCCGGTCCAGGCGGCATCGGTCCAGGCATGGAGGCCGGGGTCGATCACCTCCGAAAGGCCATGCACGTCATCCGGCTGGTAGCGCGAGGCCGGATCCGGCACCGCCAGCCCGTCCGGCAGGACGAAGCGGTAGCGGCTGCCCGCCTGCGCCCGTGCGGTGGTCAGGCTGAACCAGCCGTCGCCCTGGTTCTCCATCGACACCGGCGGGCCGCCATCGTCGAGCGACAGCAGGACGGACGCCGCCGTCGGCGCCCAGATCGAAAAGCGGACGGAACCGTCGGCCTGCACCTCCGCCCCGAAGGGCATGGAATGGCAGCGGCGGCGCTCGTCCACCGGGGCGATGCGGTCACGGTCGCGGCTGGCGATCTCCGGCCCGGCATCGGCGCGGATGATGGCGGTGACGCCGGCCAACGGAATCGCCACCCAGTCCGGCCGGTTGGCAAGCTCGTAGCCGACCTCGTACAGCGCCTTCTCCAGCAGGAACAGCTTCAGCAGCATGGGGGCCGCCCGCGCGTCTTGCGGGAAGCCGGGGCAGTCGCCGATGGCGTTGCGGTAGCCGTCGAGGAAAGCGGCCGACGCCGCGCCTTCCCACCAGGACAGCCACGCCTTGCGGGCGTCGCGGGACGGGCCGTCGAGGTCGCCGGGCATCGCGTCGCGGGCCATGGCGGCGGCGTAGGAGATGGAGCGCAGCATGCCGGCGACATCGCGCAGGATGCAGTGCTTGGCCCGCCGTTCGGCCAGCGGACGCATCGGCTCGCCTTCGAAATCGACGATCTGCACGTCGCCGCGCGACACCAGAATCTGTCCCAGGTGATAGTCCCCGTGCAGGCGCATGGCGCTGAGGTCGGCTGTCGCGGGGATCAGCGCATCGATCTGCGCCATCATCGCCGCTTCGCCGGCGGCGAGGGCCGTGGCTTGAGGCGCAATGGCGGGGTCGAGGGACGGCGCCGCCGCGCGCAGCCGTTCCAGCACGCGCTTGGCCAGGGTGCGCACGCCGCCAGCCCAGTCCTTCAGCCGCCCCACCGTCGCCGGTTCGGGCGTGAAGGCGTCGCCGCCGCCGGGAGTGGCGAGCGCCCGGTGAAGCTCTGCCGTCCGCTGGCCGAGCAGGCGCAGGAAGGCGACACTATCGGCATCGGCCGCCTGCGACGCCTCGTCGTCGTCGAAGCGGGCGACGCGGTCGTTCAGGTAGCCGGTGACATGGCCCCAGGCGTCCCTGGCATCCGGCACCAGTGCCTGCATGACGCACAGCGTGGTGGAGCCGGAGCTGTTGGCCCGCTCGACCCAGCCCAGCAGGGCCGGGGTGTTGGGGAACTGCGCCACCTCGGTCAGGAAGCGGCTGACCTCCAGTTCCGGATGGGTGCCGGGTTCCAGCTTGCGCAGACCCTTCAGGATGGCGGCGTCGCCGATGCGGATGGAGGTGTTGGACTGTTCCGCCGTCATCCGGTGCAGCGGGGCGTCCGCGTTGAGCCTGTCGCCCAACGCGTCGCAGGCGCGGGTGTGGCCGGCGGTGAGGCCGGGGGACAAGGCCGTTTCGCCTGCATTCAGGTTGCGATGCAGCATGGCGCCCAGCAGCGCACGGACCACCCCGTCGTCGGCATAGCCGTCGCGCAGGCGGCCGGCGACCGGCAGATCCTCCGTTCCCATGATTACCGACGGATCCTCGCCCGTGCCGCGGTCGAGGATCAGGGGAAGCTGGTAGAGCTGGGGCTCCCGCCCGGGCGGCTCGACCCGCAGCAGGCAGAGCTGCGCCTGCGAACCTCCGGGCAGGGGCAGCGGCAGGGCATCGACGATGCGCACAACCGGCCGGCCGGCATCCTTGGCCGCGTACCAGCGGCGGGTCAAGAGATGGTCCGGCAACAGGGAGTCCTGAAGACGCGAGAGGATCTCGCCGTCCAGAGGGCTCGCCAGGACGTTCGAATGGGCGTGTGGCTGCGGCGCGGTGGGCACGAGGGCTCCTCCCCTGTTGAGCGCTGGGTGGCACGTCGCTCAAACAGAATGGAGGGCAGCACGGAGCGACGGAGTTTCCGCACCCGCAAAGCCGCTTCCACGAACGACCGTGCCCGTCTCCCGAAAGAGTGGTCAGACAGTCCGCGGGTGGTGCGGCAGATGGGCGAGGCGGCCGATCCGTTCGGCCACTTGCAGAGCCTCGACGACATCGTCGAGCCGCCCGTCGCGCATCAGGTTGTGCGCATGGGTGTTGAGCGCGGCGACGACGGCTCGTTCGTCGGACACCCCGCGGGCCGGCTGCCCATCGGGATCGAGCACGGTGGCGCCAAGCGCCGCCATGGCTTCCGCGGTCAGGTTCACGGCCTCGGACAAGGCCTCTTCGTCGTCATCCGCGGCGGTCAGGATCGGTTCCAGAAGCTCCGCAAGGAGACGGGGGGTCATGGTGCTAATCCTCGGTGACATTCTCAGGCCGTCCCCTTCGACGTCGATGCTGCACGGTCTCTCGATACAACAGCCGGAACGAAGGAAAGGTCCGTCAGTCCGCGCCGCCTGGAAGCCTGCTTTCCGGACTGTGGGAAGCGCTGCAGGACAGGAAAGGCCACATGGGAAGCGCTTGCACGTCCGGCAAGCGGAATGGAATGTCAATTGGCCGGATGGGGGAGGGCCGATCCGCCGGAGTCGTTGTGATCTGCCCTTTCCCGATTCCGGCGGAGAAGCCAACCGCCGTCCACCACGCGAAGACGGTTACTCGATGAAATCCTCCCGGCTCAGGCCGTAGCGCTTCAGCTTGTCGTAGAAGGTCTTGCGCGGGATGTTCAGCGCCTCGATGGCTGCCTTGACGCTGCCGCGCTGCCGGGCCAGTTCGGACTGGATCAGGCCTTTCTCGAACAGGTCCACCTGTTCGGCGAGCGACAGCGTGGACGGTGCGGGCGCGGCCGGCGCCACCTCCTCCAGCCCCAGCACGAAGCGGTCGGCGGCATTGCGCAGTTCACGGACGTTGCCCGGCCAGTTCTGGTCCATCAGACGCTGCATCTGCTCGCGGGTCGGCACGCGCGGCTCGCGGTTGTAGCGTGTGGCAGCCTGGGCGACGAAATGCTGGAACAGCAATGGGATGTCGTCGCGCCGTTCGCGCAGCGGCGGAATGGTCAGCACCACCACATTCAGGCGATAATAGAGGTCGGCGCGGAAGGTCCCGGCATCCGCCGCCTGCCGCAGATCCGTCTTGGTGGCGGCGACCACCCGCAGGTCGACCGCAACCTGCTCGTTCGATCCCAGCGGCTCGACCACCCGTTCCTGGATCACCCGCAGCAGCTTGACCTGCAGCGACAGCGGCATGCTTTCGATCTCGTCCAGGAACAAGGTGCCGCCGCTGGCATGCTCGATCCGGCCGACGCGGCGCTTGGCCGCGCCGGTGAAGGCGCCGGCCTCATGGCCGAACAGCTCGCTCTCGAAGATGGCTTCCGGCATCGCGCCGCAGTTCAGCGCGACGAAGGGGCTCTTGCGCCGCCCGCTCGCCTCGTGAAGCGCGCGGGCCACCATTTCCTTGCCGGTGCCGGTTTCGCCGAACACCAGCACGTCGGCATCGGTGTCGGCGACCGCGGCGATGGTGGTGCGCAGCCGCTCGATGCCGGCGGTACGGCCGACGATGGTCCCGGCAGGATCGGCGCCGCCGGCGATCTGCGCCCGCAGCCGTCGGTTCTCCATCACCAGCCGGCGCTTCTCGACCGCGCGGCGGGCGATCTCGGTCAGCCGGTCGGACGGGAAGGGCTTCTCCAGGAAGTCATAGGCGCCATTGCGCATCGCCTCCACCGCCATCGGCACGTCGCCATGACCGGTGATCAGGATGACCGGCAGGTCGGGATCGATCTCCCGTACCCGCGCCAGCAACGCCAGCCCGTCCATCTGCGGCATCCGCACATCGGTGACGAGGCAGCCCGGCCAGTCGCGGCCGAGATGGCGCAATGCCCGTTCCGCCCCGTCGCAGGCCGTCACCGCGAATCCCGCCAGTTCCAGCGCCTGCTGACCGGCCAGCCGCACCGCGCGCTCGTCATCGACGAACAGGACGCTGCCGGCGTTCACCGGGACGGAGTTTTCCGAAGTGGTCTGAGTCATGCCGGGTGTTCCGTTGTCTTGAGCCGCAGGGTGAAGGCCGCCCCCTGGCCGGGCTCCCCGTTGCGGTTGGCGGCGGTCAGGCTGCCGCCGAAATCCTCGACGATGCCGTGGCTGATCGACAGGCCGAGCCCCAGCCCCTCGCCGGCCTCCTTTGTGGTGAAGAAGGGGACGAACAGCCGCGGCAAATCCGCCTCGGCGATGCCATGGCCGGTGTCGGCGACGCTCAGCAGCGCTTCGCCCTCGGCCGACATCAGACCGATGCGCAGGCGGCGCACGGGACAGCCGCGCATGGCGTCCACAGCGTTGCCGATCAGGTTGACCAGCACCTGCTGCAGCCGCACATCCTCGCCCACCACCCACACCGGCCGGTCGGGCATGTCGACCTCCACCGCAATGTCGTCCCGCCGCAGCTTTGACTCCAGAAGCGCCAGTGCCTGTCCGACCGCAGCCTGGACCGACACCGGCCCCAGCGTGCCGGAGGCGCGGCGGGCGAACCCCTTCAACTGCCGGGTGATGGCCGCCATGCGGTCGGTCAGCGCCGCGATCTCCGCCAGATTGTCGCGCACCGCGTCCATGCGCCCGCGATCCAACAGAACCACCGCATTGTCGGCGAAGCTGCGCATGGCGGCCAGTGGCTGGTTGATCTCATGCGCGATGCCCGCCGACATCTGGCCAAGTGCCGCCAGCTTCGCCGCCTGGGTCAACTCGTTCTCCGCCGCGCGCAGATCGGCGGTGGCGGCGGCGACCCGCCGTTCCAACTCCGCACGGGATTCCTCCTGCAGGGCGATCCGCTCCACCAGCGCGACCCGGCGCAGCGCCACGGCATAGGCGGTCAGCGCGGCCAGCGCCGCCGCCGCCGCCGCCAGCAACCCGGCCACCCAGGCGCGGGCGTTGACCGGATCGCGGCTGGTCAGACTGTGCAGTGTCCAATCGCCGCCGGGCATCGCGACCGACGTCAGCAGATAGTGGCGAAGCCCGACCTTCTCCTCCAGCGCGATGCGGTCGGACGCACCGCCGAAGATCCAGGGCAGCACGTCCAGCCCCTCGCTGGTGCCCTGCGGGACGATCGGCAGGCTGATCGGCAGCCGGCGGGGCAGGGCATGATAGCGCCAGGACGGCATGTTGGTGATGAAGACCACGCCGTCGCGGTCGGTCACCAGCAGCTTTTCCTGCCCCGGAGCCCAAGCCCGTTCCAGCCGGTCGAAGCCCAGCTTCAGCACCACCGCGCCCACTGTGCGGTTTTCCGCCACCACCCGGTTGGCGGTGTAGTAACCCGGCACCAGCGAGGTGGTGCCGAGCGCGAAATGGTGCCCCTCGCCCTGGTCGATGGCCATGCGGAAATAGGGCCGGTAGGAGAAATTCTCGCCCACGAAGCTGGAGGCGTCCTTCCAGTTGCTGGCCGCCACCGTCGTGCCCCTGGCATCCATGACATACAGCGCCAGCGCGTCCAGCGCCCGCGCGATGTCCTCCAGCTTGCGGTTCAGCCTCTCCATCGCCGCCGGCGACGGATAGGCCAGCAGCGCCCGGACTTCCGCATCCTGGGCCAGGGCCAGCGGGACGGCGGCATGCCGCTCCAGTTCCGCCCGCAGGTTGGCGTTGTAAAGCGTCAGCTGCGCCTGCGCGCTCTCACGCAGATCTGCTTGAGCCTGCGACGACGCCCAGCCGGCCGCCACCGCCGCCGTCATCGGCACGCCGAGCAGCAAGGCCGCCATCAAAAGCCGGCGCGGCCGCTCCAGCGCACGGGCCACCATCTGCGCCGCACGGGAAGGCGACGACGGCGCGAACGGCTGTACGGTCGAATCTGTCGCCGGGTCGGCCGGGGTGTTAAGCAAGGGCGTCCTTTGTCATGCTGCGCCGCAACAAAGATGCTGCAGCGCTGTGAAGTGTGTGGATTTTCGCACATCGGAAAGCCTGCTGTCGTGCGGATTTTCGCCCTCTCATATTCGCCAAATGCTTGATGTTGCTGGATTCAGCAATTGGCCCACCGCTTGCTTTCACTGGCAATCAGTTGGGGGCCGCCCGCCCAGCCGGCGCCAATGCCGGACGAAAGAACGGGCACCCCGTCAGGAACGCCGTTCCGAGGAACGCCACGAGGAGAGCAGCATGAGCGCACACGCCATCGACGCGCGCCGGGATGGGGCGAAGAAGCCCTTCTACACCAACCTGACCTTCCAGGTTCTGAGCGCCATCACCATCGGCATCCTGCTGGGCCATTTCTATCCGTCCGTCGCGGTACAGATGAAGCCGCTGGGCGACCTGTTCATCAAGATGGTCAAGATGGTGATCGGCCCGATCGTCTTCCTGACGGTGGTGACCGGCATCTCCTCGATCGGCAACCTGAAGAAGGTCGGCAAGGTCGGCGGCAAGGCGCTGCTGTATTTCGAGGTGGTGACCACCTTCGCGCTCGGCATCGGCCTGCTGGTCGTCAACCTCGTGCGTCCGGGCGCCGGCATGAACATCGTGCCCGGCCAGTTGCAGGCCGATTCGGTGCAGAAATACGCCACAACCGCCAAGGAACACGGCTTCATCGACTTCGTCGTCGGCATCGTGCCGGACAACGTCGTCGGCGCCTTCGTCCAGGGCGACATGCTGCAGATCCTGTTCTTCGCCGTGGTGTTCGGCGTCGCGCTGTCGGCCATGGGCCAGAAGGGCAAGGTGGTCGAGGACATCTTCGACAAGATCGGCCATGCCCTGTTCGGCGTGATCGGCATCCTGATGCGCGTCGCCCCGGTCGGTGCCTTCGGCGCCATGTCCTTCACCATCGGCAAGTACGGCATCTCCTCGCTGACCGCTCTCGGCCAGCTGATGGCGTCGGTCTACATCACCATGGCGATCTTCGTGTTCGTCGTGCTGGGCGGCATCGCCAAGGCCTACGGCTTCAGCATCTGGAACTTCATCCGCTACATCCGCCAGGAACTGCTGATCGTGCTCGGCACCTCCTCCTCGGAGTCCGTGCTGCCGCGCATGATGGAGAAGATGCAGAAGTTCGGCTGCTCCAAGCATGTCGTCGGCCTCGTCATCCCGACCGGCTATTCCTTCAACCTCGACGGCACCTCCATCTACCTGTCGATGGCCGCGATCTTCATCGCCCAGGCCTTCAACGTCGACCTGACGATCTGGCAGCAGCTCTATATCCTGGTCATCCTGATGCTGACCTCCAAGGGTGCGGCAGCGGTGACCGGTGGCGGCTTCGTGACGCTGGCCGCCACCCTGTCGGCCACCGGCGTCCTGCCGATCGAAGGCCTGGCCCTGCTGCTGGGTGTCGACCGCTTCATGTCGGAAGCCCGCGCCCTGACCAACCTGATCGGCAACGGCGTCGCCACCGTCGTCGTCGCCAAGATGGAAGGCGAGTTCGACGAGACCAAGGCGGTCGCCGAGTATCAGCAGCACTTCAAGGAGCCGGCTCTGGCCCAGCTGTGACGACAGGCAAATGACAGGAAAGCAGGGGCACCCGCCGGATTTGGAAAATCCAAAGATGGTCCATCCGGCACACCCGCGGATCCTGTAAGGTAAGGGGACGGTCCGATTTGGTTCGGATCGTCCCCTGTCCGTTTGCCAGGGATGGTTGGCGCAACAGTCCGAATGGGCTATAACCGCCAATCAGGTGACGTGAACGCAAAGAATTAACTGAAATCTCGTTAACCGGAGGAAGAAACCCGATGTCCGGCGATTTTGAAGCGATGGCGCTTGAATATCACCGCAACCCGCGGCCCGGTAAGCTGGCGATCGTCGCGACCAAGCCCATGGCCAACCAGCGCGATCTGGCGCTTGCCTATTCGCCGGGCGTTGCCCACGCCTGCACCGCCATCGCCGAAGACCAGTCGAAGGCGGCGGAACTGACTTCGCGCGCCAATCTGGTCGCGGTGGTCACCAACGGCACAGCCGTGCTGGGCCTGGGCCACATCGGGCCCTACGCCGCCAAGCCGGTGATGGAGGGCAAGGCCGTCCTCTTCAAGAAGTTCGCCGGCATCGACTGCTTCGACATCGAGTTGAACGAACTGGACGTCGATGCCCTGGTCGACACCATCGTCCGGCTGGAGCCGACCTTCGGCGCCATCAACCTGGAAGACATCGCCGCCCCCGCCTGTTTCGAGATCGAGCGCCGCTGCCGCGAGCGCATGAAGATCCCGGTGTTCCACGACGACCAGCACGGCACCGCCATCGTGGTGGGCGCCGCCGTTCTGAACGGTCTGGCGCTGGTCGGCAAGGACATCTCGAAGGTCAAGGTCGTTTCCACCGGTGGCGGTGCCGCCGGCATCGCCTGCCTCGACCTGATGCTGTCGCTCGGCGTCCGCCGCGAGAATGTCTGGTTGGTCGACCGCATCGGCGTGGTCCACAAGGGCCGCAACGAGGAGATGAACGAATACAAGGAAGCCTACGCGCACGATACCGAAGCGCGCACGCTGTCCGACGTCATCGACGGCGCCGACATCTTCCTCGGCCTGTCGGGCGCCAAGGTGCTGAAGCCGGAGCTGCTGGCCCGCATGGCCGACAAGCCGCTGATCCTGGCGCTCGCCAACCCCGAGCCGGAGATCATGCCGGACCTGGCCCGCGAAGCCCGCCCCGACGCCATCATCGCCACCGGCCGGTCCGACTTCCCCAATCAGGTCAACAACGTCCTCTGCTTCCCCTTCATCTTCCGCGGTGCGCTGGACGTCGGCGCCACCACGGTGAACGAGGAGATGAAGATCGCGGCCACCCACGCCATGGCCAACCTCGCCCGTGCCGAGCCGTCGGACGTGGTGGCGGCGGCCTATGTCGGTGAATCGCTGCGCTTCGGCCCGGACTACATCCTGCCCAAGCCCTTCGACCCGCGTCTGATCGTCGAGGTGTCGTCCGCCGTCGCCAAGGCCGCGATGGAATCCGGCGTCGCCACCCGGCCGATCGCCGATTTCCGCGCCTACCGCGACCAATTGAACCAGTATGTCATCCGCTCCGGCCTGTTCATGAAGCCGGTCATCACCAAGGCCAAGACCGCGCCCAAGCGCGTCGTCTATGCCGAGGGCGAGGATCCGCGCGTCATCCGCTGCGCCCAGGTGGTGGTGGACGACGGCATCGCCCAGCCGATCCTGATCGGCCGGCGCGAGGTGATCGAGCGCGTCATTTCCGAGATGGGCCTGCGCCTGAAGATCGGCCAGGACGTCGAGGTCATCGAGATCATCCGCGACCCGCGCTATCACAACTTCACCGAACATTACCGCAAGCTGATGGGCCGCCGCGGCGTGTCGCCCAGCCATGCCGCCAACGTGGTCCGCACCCAGCCGACCGTCTTCGGCGCGCTGATGGTCCGCCGTGGCGAGGCCGATGCGCTGGTCTGCGGCACCACCGGCCGCTTCAACGAGCATTGGGCCCACATCTGCGGCCTGATCGGCTTGCGCGACGGCGTGAAGGTCGCCGCGACGATGAACGCGCTGATCTCGCAGAAGGGCGTCCATTTCATCACCGACACCTACGTCAACCCCGACCCGACCGCCGAACAGGTGGCCGAGATCGCCCGGCTGGCGGCGGACGAGGTGAAGCGCTTCGGCATCGAACCGAAGGTGGCGCTGCTGTCGCACTCCAACTTCGGCAGCGCCGACACGCCGTCGGCCCGCAAGATGCGCGCCGCGGTGGAACTGGCGTATGAGCAGATGCCGGACGTGGAGATCGACGGCGAGATGCACGCCGATGCCGCACTGGCCCCCGCCATCCGCAAGGAATTGCTGCCCGACAGCCGCCTGAAGGGCGAGGCGAACCTGCTGGTGATGCCGACGCTGGACGCCGCCAACATCGCCTTCAACATGATGAAGATCCTGGGCGAGGCGCAGAATGTCGGCCCGATCCTGCTGGGTGTGCAGCGGCCGGTCCACATCGTCACCCCGTCGGTCACCACCCGCGGTCTGGTCAACATGACCGCCGTCGCCGTGGTCGATGCCCAGCTCGCCGACCCGGTCAACGCCGCTCCGACCCCGCCGGCGGGCGTGGAGGCGTAACAGCCGGTACGGCGAAGTTTCCTCTCCAGCAATCGGAGCGACCTTTGGTCGGCCGAGGGCTGGGGAGGGGTAGGGAGGGGCGGGCGCAACCGCCACGCCCCATTCCCCTGCGCTGAATTCGTGCTATCCCTTACCCGTAGCCAACGGGAACGGCAGGGGCATGAACCGCAACCAGCGCAAATCGGGCAACGCCGCCGCCACCGCCGCGGCGCTGGTGGGACAAGCCGTGCCGCTGCACCAATCCGGCCGTCTGGCGGAGGCGGAAGCCCTTTACCGTCAGGCGCTCGGCATCCAGCCGCGCCAGCCCGACGCGCTCCACCTGCTGGGCATGATCGCCTGCCAGACCGGCCGCCTCAAAGAAGCCGCCGACCTGATCGGACAAGCGGTGGCGGCCAAGCGCGACGTGCCCGATTACCATGCCAATCTCGCCTATTCGCTCCAGGCCCTTGGCCGTTCGGCAGAGGCGGAGCGGGCGGCCCGCAACGCCCTGCGTCTGCGCAACCCGTTCCCCGAGGCCGCCAACTCCCTGGGCAACGCCCTGAACGCCCAGGGAAAGAGGGAAGAAGCGGCCACCGCCTACCGTGCGGCCCTGCGCGCCCGTCCCGACTATGCGGAGGCGGAGGGCAACCTCGGCGCCGTGCTGCGCAGCCTCGGCCGTTCTGCGGAAGCGGAGCCGCTGCTGCGTCATGCCCTGGCCGCCAACCCGGCTTTGACCGAGGCCCGCGCCGCGCTGGGGCTCGCCCTGCTCGACCTCGACCGCGCCGAAGAGGGTGAGGCGGCATTGCGCGCCGTCCTGGCCCGCCGGGCCGACCATGCCCCCGCGGCGCTGGCATTGGCCGGTTCCCTCCAGCGTCGCCATGAGGTCGCCGAGCCGGTCTACCGCCGCTATCTGGCATTGGAACCGGCAGATGCCGAGGCGTGGAATGCTTTCGGTCTCGACCTGCAAGGCGCCGACCGCATCGATGCCGCGGCGGAGGCCTTCGCCCGTGCGCTGCGGCTGGCGCCGGCCATGGCGGAGGCGATGACCAACCTCGGCACCGCCCGCCGCCTGCAGGGCCGGACGCGCGAGGCCGCCGATCTGCAGCGCGGTGCGCTGGACCTGCGCTCCGGCTATGCCGCCGCCCATGCCAATCTGGGGCTCGCGCTTCAGGACCTGGGCGACGAGACCGGAGCGGAGCAGGAATTCACCCGCGCCCTCGACGCCGATCCGGCTCAGGCGCTTGCCCGTTTCAACCGCGCCATCCTGCGCCTGCGCCAGGGACGCTTGGCCGAGGGGTGGGAGGATTATGCCGCCCGCTTCGACTCCGGCCTGCTGAGAACCAAGCGTCCATTCGATATTCCGGAATGGAAGGGCGACGATCTCGCCGGACGCCGCCTTCTGCTGTGGGCGGAACAAGGCCTGGGCGACGAATTCATGTTCGGCTCCCTGCTGCCGCTGGCGATCGCCCGCTTTCCCGACCTGATCGTCGAATGCGAACCGCGGCTGGTTTCGCTGTTCCAGCGTTCCTTCCCCGGCACCGTCATTCGGGCTCCGACGCGTCGGCCGGGCGACGCAGACTGCCATCTGCCCTTCGGTTCGCTGCCGCGGCTGATGTGGAGGACCGCCCCCGTCCCGACGCCTCCCGCCGGGTGGCTGAAGCCGGACCCCGAGCGGGTGGCGGCTTGGCGGCAGCGGCTGGACGCGCTCGGCCCGGGTCTGGCGGTCGGCATCGCCTGGACCAGCCAGCGCCTCACCGCCGAACGTCGTCCGTCCTACACCCGGCTTGACGATTGGCGTCCTTTGCTGCGCCTTCCCGGCCTGCATCCGGTCAGCCTGCAATATGACGGACGCGAGGAGGAGATCGCGGCGGTCGAGGAACGGTTCGGTCTGCGCATCCACCGTTGGCCGGATCTGGACCAGATCGGCGATCTGGAGAGCACGGCGGCCCTGATGGCGAACCTCGATCTGGCGGTCACCGTGGCGTCTTCCGCCGGGGAGATGGCGGCTGCTCTCGGCGTGCCGGTCTGGCGGCTCGGCCGGCGCGACTGGACCCAACTGGGCACCGCGGTGCGTCCCTGGTTCCCGACCATGCGCTGCATCCATCCCCAGGGGGGGACTGCCATTGCCGATATTATTCCTCAAGCAGCACAAATGATTGCAAGATTTTCTACAGGTGATCTGTGAGCGTTACCCACCGGTTTGCCGAAGCGCTTCGGCACCATCAGGCTGGCGCCCTGGCAGAGGCCGAACCGCTGTATCGGCAGGTTCTCGATGCGGAACCGCTTCATGCAGATGCCCTGCATCTGCTGGGCGTCCTCTACCATCAACTCAATAAAAACGAACAAGCTATTGTCCTGATTGATAAAGCTGTCCAGCTTGCGCCGGAGGTCGCAGACTACCATGCCAACCGGGGCATCGTGCTGCAAAGGCTGGGCAGGCTGGATGCGGCGGAGGCGGCACAGAGGCAGGCGTTGGATTGTAGCCCCGGCCATGTCGGCGCTCATTTCAACCTGGGACTGGTGTTGGCGGCCCAGGAGCGGTTGAGGGAAGCGGCGTCCCATTATGCCGAGGCCGCCCGCCTGTCCCCCAGGCTGGCCGATGCCCACCTGAACCTTGGCGCTGCATTGCAAGGGCTCGGTCGGGCAGAAGAGGCGCTTGAAGCCCACGCGATGGCGGCGGAGTTGCTGCCCGGCGATCCCCGGCCCTGGACCAACCTTGCGGTCAGCCTGCGTCATCTTGGACGGATGGCGGACGCCGCGGACGCATTGCGCATGGCTGCGACATTGGGCGGCGGCACCAACGATCCCACGACCTTGTCGGCACTGGCCGCGGCACTCCATGCCGCAGGACGAACGGAAGAGGCCGCCGAGCGCTATGCTGACACCCTGCGGCTTGATCCAAGGAATGCTTTTTGTCTCAA
The DNA here is from genome assembly GCF_001639105.2 of Azospirillum humicireducens. Classification (NCBI taxonomy): domain Bacteria; kingdom Pseudomonadati; phylum Pseudomonadota; class Alphaproteobacteria; order Rhodospirillales; family Azospirillaceae; genus Azospirillum; species Azospirillum humicireducens. Next base: position 548,974 of record NZ_CP028903.1, on the reverse strand, counting down.
CGGATTGGGGCTATGTCTTAAAGCGCTTGGTCAGCTGGACGATGCCGCCACCTGCTTCGACGCGGCGACCGCCATCGAGCCCGACCATGCGGAAGCCCTCGACAATCTCGGCAGCATCCGCAACGCCCAGGGCCGCTACGCGGAGGCCGAGGCACTGCACAGGCAGGCGATAGGCCATCGTCCGGACTTCGCCGGAGCGTGGAACAATCTGGGCAATGCCCTCCACGCCGCCGGCCGCACCGGAGAGGCCTGGCGGGCTTGGCATACCGCTCTGGCTCTCCATCCCGCCCTGGCCGAAACCCACACCAACCTTGGCAACGCCCTGCGCAACGCCGAGCGTTTCGCCGAGGCCGAACGGTCCCAACGCCGCGCCATCCTCCTTGCCCCATGGGAGGCACCGGCGCGCAACAATCTGGGCCACCTGCTCCAGGGCCGGCACGACCATGCCGGGGCGGCGGTCTGCCATCGCAGCGCCCTGGCCCTGGATCCCGCCTATGGCGAGGCGTGGAGCAATCTGGGGCTGGCGCGCCAGCGGCTTGGCGACGCCAGCGGGGCGGAGCGGTGCTATGACCGCGCCTTGTGCCTGCGCCCGGACCTTTCGCTGTCCCATTTCAACAAGGGCCTGCTGCGGCTGGAAGCCGGTGACCTCGATCGCGGTTGGCCCGGCTATGCCTGGCGTTTCGGATCGGGGCAGGTCGGACAGGGACGCCAGCCCCGTGCCCAGCCCTGGCGCGGCGAGGACCTGACCGGCCGCCGCCTGATGATCTGGGGAGAGCAGGGGGTGGGCGACAGCATCCTGTTCTCCGCCCTTTGTTCCGAGTTGGCCGGCCGCGCCGTCTCCACCATCCTGGAGGTCGATCGCCGGCTGGTTCCGCTGTTCGCCCGATCCTTTCCGACCCTCAGGGTGAGGGCAGAGGCCCTGGACGGACAGGGACGGGAGGCGATGGCGATCCCGGACTACGACCGCCATGTGCCGATGGGCTCCCTGCCGCGGGTCCTGCGCCGCAGGCTGGCCGATTTCCCGCCGCGCCCATCCTGGCTGATCGCCGACGCTGCCTTGGCCGAGCGATGGCGCGGACGGCTGGCAAAGCTCGGACCCGGCCTGCGGGTGGGCATCGGCTGGCGCAGCCAATTGATGACGGCCGAGCGAAGCATCGCCTATCTGCCGCTCGACGCCTGGGCGCCGCTGTTCGCGCTGCCCGGAATTCACTGGGTCGTGCTGCAATATGGCGAGGTGGAGGACGAGGTCCGGCAGGCCGAGCAGCGCTTCGGTATCCGGCTGCACCGCTGGGACGATCTGGACCGCAAGGATGATTTCGACGGCGTGGCCGCACTGATCGCCGGGCTGGACCTCGTCATCTCGCCGGCGATGTCGGTGGGCGAACTTGCCGGTGCGCTCGGCGCGCCGGTCTGGCGCTTCGGCAGCCGCGATTGGACGCAGCTGGGGGCGGGGGTGCGTCCCTGGTATCCATCGATGCGCCTGTTCCAACCCCGCCCCGGCGAACCGCTGTCGGCAACGCTGGAGGACATGGCCCGCTGCCTGGCGAGGCTGGCTGCAGACGCCGACCGGCCTTCGGGAGGTGGTTCGGAGCAATCCAGCAGGATATTGCTGGAACAGGCAGTTTCCTTGCATCGCCAGGGCCGCTTTGCCGAGGCCGCCACCCTCCACCGCAAGGCGGTCGCCGCCGACCCGCTGCATCCGCCGGGCTGGACCAACGGCGGCCTTTCCCTGCTCGGGTCGGGTCAAACGCAAGCCGCCATCCACTGGCATCGGCGGGCAGTGGCGCTGAACCCGGCCTTCACGGAGGCGATTGGAAATCTCGGCGTCGCCCTCCAGGCCGGCGGCGCGGCGGCGGATGCCGCGGCCCTTCACCGCCGCGCCCTCCGGCTGCGTCCACAGATTGCCGAAAGCTGGGGCAACCTTGCCGCCGCTCTGCTCGCCGACCGGCGTTATGGGGAGGCGGAGGCGGCCTGCATCCGTGCCGCGGCGCTCTCGCCGTCCCTCGCCGGGGTACTCACCACGGCCGCAGCGGCATTGAAGGGACAGGGACAATTCGACGCCGCCGCCAAGCACAGCCGAAGAGCATTGCGCATCGTTCCGACTTCGGCCAAGGGTTGGTCGAACCTGGGCATGGCTCTGGCCGGGCTCGGACGGTGGGGCGAGGCCTTGAACGCCCACCGCCGCGCGGCGGCTCTCGCCCCGGCATTGCCGGACATCCTGCTCAACCAAGGCCATACGGCGCTGCTGCGGGGCGAGCGCAGGCTCGCGCGTGCCTGCGCCGAACGAACCCTGAGGCTCGCACCCGGCCGGGGGGACGCGCGGATGAACCGGGCCCTGCTGCGGCTTGCAGAAGGCGACATCGTCGGCGGTTGGGAGGATTACGCCCACCGCTTTGCCGCCGGCGACGCCGTGCCTCGCCGCTTCGGCATTCCGGAATGGCAGGGAGAGGATCTGGCGGACCGCAGCATCCTGGTGTGGGGTGAGCAGGGGCTGGGCGACGAAATCCTGTTCGGAACCGTGCTGCCCGATCTGGTCCGCCGGGCCGGGCGGGTGATCGTCGAGTGCGACCCCCGCCTGACCGCCTTGTTTGCCCGCGCGCTGCCGGGGGCCGAGGTGCGGGCGCCGACGCCGGATCATCGGACCGGTCCGCAGGACGTCGATGTCCACGCCCCGATGGGCACGGTCGCCGCGCGGTTGCGCCCCGCCCTGCGGCATTTCCCGGCGGTTTTACCGTTCCTGATGCCCGACCGGACCGCGGCCGCGGCATGGCGCGCACGGCTGGCGGCCCTGGGCCCCGGCCTGAGGGTTGGCATCTGCTGGCGCAGCAGCCGCATGACGGCGGACCGTGCCGGCGCCTACAGCCGCATCGCCCAGTGGGGACCGCTCCTCACCCTGCCCGGCATCACCTTCCTCAGCCTTCAGTATGACGAGCATGCGGCGGAGCGGGCGGAGGCGCAGCAGCGCTTCGGCATGCCCCTGCACCACTGGCCCGACCTCGACCAGCGCAACGACCTGGAAGGCGTGGCGGCGCTGATGGCCGGCCTGGACCTCGTCGTTACCGCACCGACCGCCGTGGGGGAGCTCGCCGCCGCGCTGGGCATTCCGGTCTGGCGGATCGGCATGGGAACCAACGACTGGTCGTCGCTGGGAACAGCGGTCCGACCTTGGTTTCCGTCGATGGCGCTGGTCGGGGATCCGGCCGGGCATGATGCCACGCTATCCATGGTGGCACAGCGCCTTCGCCGTCTGGCTGACGCCAATGGCACGGCGGCCTGACCATCCGAGCGGAAGCGTCAGCGCGATTCCGCATTGCGATTCCCGTTCGCGCCCATTATCGACTATGCCCGCCGGGTCCCGCGCAGGGTGGATGACCCGGCGCCCGCGCCGTCGTAAGCTGCATCGTCGGCCGGCTGGCGGCAGCGGGGCTTGAGGGAAAGGACGGTCGGTGCGGTCTGAGGACGCTCTTGCCAACATAGACGTCGCAGTGCTTGCCGGCGGGCTGGGCACGCGAATCCGGGGCGTACTGGGCGACACGCCGAAGGTTCTGGCCCCGATCGCGGGCCGCGCCTTCCTCGGCCATCTGCTTGACTATTTGTCTACATACGGATCGCGGCGGGTGGTGCTGTGCCTGGGCCATCTTGCCGACCGCGTGACCGCCTGGCTCGCCCGCGGCGATTCGGCCGGCACCATCGACGTGGTCTGCCAGATCGAGCCGCGCCCGCTGGGCACCGCCGGGGCGCTCGGTTACGTGCGCAAGGAACTGCGCAGCAGCACCATTCTGGTGGTGAACGGCGATACCTTCCTGGATGCCGACCTGCGCGCCTTCATCGCCTCGCACCGCCTCTCGGGAGCGGAGGCGTCGGTCCTGTGCGTGACGGTGGAGGATGCCTCCCGCTTCGTGCGGGTGGAGATCGGACCGGACAGCCGCATCCGCAGCTTCCCGGCGAAGGCCGCCGGGGCCGGCACCATCAATGCGGGGGTCTACCTGTTCTCCGCCGCCTTCCTCGACCGCTTCATCGCGGCGGGGGCCGTCTCGCTGGAACGCGACGTGCTGGAGAAACTGCCGCCCGGTACGCTGAATGCCCATGTCGCCAAGGCCCGCTTCCTCGACATCGGCACACCGGAAAGCCTCGCCACCGCCGCCAGCGTCATCGCCGGCCGGGAAACCTGACGGCCTCTGCTTCCCCCCTGCGCGTAGAGTGGTCTGTCGCTGGACAGGCGCAAAGTGCCGGGCCAAGATGCTGGCGACTCGACACCATGCGCCGTGGATGACCCGCGGCGCCGTCTCTACCGGACCAGCGCCATGGCCGTCATCCTCATCCGAGCCGACGCTTCGCCCACCATCGGCACCGGCCATGTCATGCGCTGCCTCGCCGTTGCCGAGGCTCTGCGCGACCGGGGGCACGAGACGATCTTCGCCGCCGTGGAATCGACCCCCGCCATCGACCGCCGGCTGTCGGCTGACGGCTTCCGCCATCTCACCATTGCCGGCCCGGTTGGGGAGGCGGCGGATCTGGCCGCCACCCGCTCGCTGCTGCGGCGGGAACATGGCAGTGCCGTGATGCTGGACGGTTACCGCTTCGGCGAGGCCTACCGCGCCGGGTTGCAGGCAGCGGGCGCACGGGTGCTGGCCTGGGACGATCTCGGCGACGGAACCCCGCTGCATGCCGACCTCGTGGTCAACGCCGCACCGCAGGCTGCGGCTCTGCCCTATGGAACGATGGCGCCGGGTGCTGTTCTGCTGCTCGGCCCCGGCTATGCCCCGCTGCGGCGGGAGGTGCGGCTTGCCGCCCGCGAGCCGTTGCGGAGCACGAACGAACGGCCGGTCCTGCTGGTGACCTTCGGCGGCTCCGATCCGCTGGGGCTGACCGGTCCGGTGGTGGAGGCGCTCGCCGCGGTCCGGCCGGACGGCTGCCGGATCGTCGCCGTCGTCGGCGGAAGCAACCCGCGCGCGGCGGAGTTGGCGTCACTCGCCGACCGGCTCGGCCCCGATGTCAGGGTGGAGATCGATTGCCCGCGCATGGGCGCGTTGATGGCCGACTGTGGATTGGCGGTTTCGGCAGGCGGCGGCACCATGGGGGAACTGGCCGCATTGGCGGTGCCGACCTTGCTGGTGGTCACTGCCGACAATCAGGCGGTGGCGAGCGGCGATGCAGCCGAACTCGGCTGGAGCGAGGCGGTGGACGCCCGCGGCAGCGATCCGGCCAAGGCGGGACGGATCATTACCGAGCGGGCGCTCGCTCTGTGGGCCGATGGCCCGCGGCGGCAGCGGATGCAGGATGCCGCCGCCGCGCTGCCGCTGGACGGGGAAGGGGCGGTGCGCATCGCCGACGCCCTGACCGGACATGTGCCTTCGCTCTCTTCCCCTGCCGGCAGCGCCGCCCGGCGACGGGCGGCTCTCGCCTGATCCTTCTCCGCCCCCCGTCAGCTCACCACGCGCCAGGAGCCGTCGCCCTGCTGGCAGGCCGTGCCGAAGCCCTGCTGGGTGCGGCCCTGGACCACGATGGTGGTCTGATACTCGCGGCAAAGCTGGCCTTGCGGTCCGGTTCCCTCGCGAACCGGGGTGTAGCTGCCGTAATTGCCGGTATCCGGATTGTTCCAGCGCACGGTGCTGCCGGTGGGCGCGCTGTAGGCGTTGGCCGCCGCCTGCTGGGCATAGGTCTGGTCGGCGCGGTCGAGCGAGGCTCCCGCAGCACTGCCCAGTGCCGCACCCAGCAGCGTGCCGACGCCGACCGCAACCAGCTTGCCGCTGCCGCCGCCGAAGCGCGAGCCGGCCAGACCGCCGACCACGCCGCCCAGCACCGTACCGGCCGTCTGCTTGTTGGCGCTGATGCCGCCATAGGAGTCGCCGTAGCCGGGCTGGGCGCAGCCCGCAAGCGGGGCCGCAAGCAGGCTGGCGGACAGTGCGGCGGCGAGGAAGGGGCTGGCTTTCATGGTCGCTCTCGTCCTGTTTGGATCGGCACGAAACAGTTCGTTCCTGACGCCATCAACATGGCTGACCCGCATCTTATTCCCGGTGCGTGACGCGGTGCCTCGATTGCTCCTATGATCGGGCCAAGGATTCCGGAAAGGAATCGACGACAAGCCCTTGGGAGGGAACGAACATGCTGCCCAATGCGGACAGCTATGACCGGGTGTCCCGCGCCTTCGCCTGGCGCATCCCCGACCGCTACAACATCGGCGTCGACGTCTGCGACCGCTGGGCCGAAGCCGAGCCCGACCGCATCGCCCTGATCCACAAGCGGCGCGACGGCGGGGTCGAGGAATACCGCTTCGCCGACATCCGCGCCCTGTCCAACCGCTTCGCCAACGCGCTCAGCGCCCAAGGCATCGGCCGCGGCGACCGGGTCGGCATCCTGCTGCCCCAGGCGCCGGAAACCGCGGTCAGTCATGTCGCCGTCTACAAGCTGGGCGGCATCGCGGTGCCGCTGTTCTCGCTGTTCGGGGTGGAGGCGCTGGAGTACCGGTTGGCCAATTGCGGCGCCCGGGCGGTGGTGACCGACGCCGCCGGCGCCGCCAAGATCGCCCAGATCCGCGACCGCTTGCCGGACCTGCGTGCCGTCTTCCGCATCGACGGGTCGGGGCCCGGTTGCCTCGACTGGCATGGGCTGTGCGACGCGGCGTCGGACGACTTCACGCCGGCCGACACCGGTCCCGACGATCCGGCCCTGATCATCTACACCTCCGGCACCACCGGCCAGCCGAAGGGGGCGCTGCATGCGCACCGGGTGCTTCTGGGCCATCTGCCCGGCGTGGAGATGTCGCACGAGCTGTTCCCGCAACCGGGCGACCGCATCTGGACGCCGGCGGACTGGGCGTGGATCGGCGGGCTGCTCGACGTGCTGCTGCCGGCCTGGCACCATGGGGTGACGGTCGTCTCCCACCGGTTCGAGAAGTTCGAGGCGGAGGCCGCCTTCGCCCTGCTGGCCGAGTTCCAGGTGCGCAACGCCTTCCTGCCGCCGACGGCGCTGAAAATGATGCGCTCGGTGACGGCTCCGCGGACACGCCACGCCATCGCCATGCGCTCCGTCGCCAGCGGCGGCGAGACCTTGGGCGCCGGGCTCCTCGACTGGGGGCGCGAGACCTTCGGCGTCACCATCAACGAGTTCTACGGCCAGACCGAATGCAACATGATCGTCTCCTCGGCCGCCACGCTGATGGCGCCGAAGCCCGGCATCATGGGCCGCCCGGTACCCGGCCATGACGTGGCGGTGATCGACGGCGAGGGCAACCGCCTGCCGCCGGGGCGGATCGGGCTGATCGCGGTCCGCCGGCCGGATCCGGTGATGTTCCTCGGCTACTGGAACAACCCGGACGCCACCGCGGCGAAATTTGTCGGCGACTGGCTGGTCACCGGCGACCAGGGGGAACTGGACGAGGATGGTTACATCCGGTTCGTCGGACGCGACGACGACGTCATCACCTCGGCCGGCTACCGGATCGGTCCCGGCGAGATCGAGGACTGCCTGATCGGCCATCCCGCCGTCCGCATGGCGGCTGTGGTCGGCATCCCCGACCCGCTGCGCACCGAGATCGTCAAGGCCTTCGTTGTGCTGCAGGAGGGGGTGACGGCGGACGACACGCTCGTCGCCTCGATCCAGGACCATGTGAAAACGCGGCTGGCCGCCCACGAATATCCGCGCGCAATCGAATTTCTCGAAAGCCTGCCCATGACCACCACCGGCAAGATCATTCGCCGGGAGTTGAGGAATCGTCCTTAATATCATGATGGAATTGATTTTATTGGCCGCGGCCTTTCTCGCCGGAGCAATGAACGCGGTTGCCGGCGGGGGCAGTTTCCTGACCCTGCCGGCGCTGATCTATGCCGGGGTACCACCGGTCGCCGCCAACGCGACCGGCACGGTCGCCCTGTTGCCCGGCTATGCCAGCGGGGTCTACGGCTACCGGCAGGATCTGACGCCGGTCGGCAGCCTCAGTCTGCCGCTGCTGTCGGTGGTCAGCCTCGTCGGCGGACTGGCCGGAGCGGGCCTGCTGCTGGTGACCCCGGATTCGGTGTTCCGCGGCATCGTCCCCTGGCTGCTGCTGCTGGCGACCGGCCTGTTCGCCTTCGGCAACCTGTTGGCGCAGCGGCTGCGCAGCCTCGGCCTGCACGGCAACGGTGCTATGTTGGGCACGCTGTTCGCGGTGTCGGTCTATGGCGGCTATTTCAACGGCGGCCTCGGCATCCTGCTGCTGGCGCAACTGAGCCTGTTCGGGATGACCGACCTGAACGCCATGAACGGGCTGAAGAACCTGTTCTCCGCCGTCCTGACCGCCATCGCCGTGGTCGCTTATGCCGCCGGCGGGGCGGTGGAATGGCCGAAGGCGCTGCTGATGACGGTCGCCGCGGTGGCAGGCGGCTATGTCGGTGCCAGGGTGGGGCGGAAGATCCCCAAGCCGGTGCTGCGGGCGGGCATCATCGCCGTCGGGCTGGTGATGAGCGCGGTGTTCTTCGTGAAATGATCGCGCTATAGAGGGCACCATCCGCCTTTGGCCCTGCTGCGACCGGATCCGTTGCCATGCTGACCGTTTCCGACCTCGACCTGTACTATGGTGACGCCCAGGCGCTCGACGGCGTCACCCTGCAGGTGGCGGCGGGGGCGACCACCGCCATCGTCGGCGCCAACGGGGCGGGCAAGACCTCTCTGATCCGCGCCATCGCCGGCATCCTGAAGCCGGCGCGCGGCAGCATCCGCTACAAGGACCGCGAGATCGCCGGCCTGCCTAGCCATGTCGTCTGCAACCTGGGCATCGGGCAGGTGGCGGAAGGCCGGCAGATCTTCCCGAGCCTCAGCGTGCGGGAGAATCTGGAGATGGGCGCCGTCATCCCGCGCGCGCGCGCCGCCGCCCGCCAGACCTACGACCGCGTGCTCGACCTGTTCCCCCGCCTGCGCGAGCGGCTGGACCAGGCCGCCGGCACCCTGTCCGGCGGCGAGCAGCAGATGCTGGCGATTGGCCGCTGCCTGATGGGCAAGCCCGACCTGATCATGTTCGACGAGCCGTCGCTCGGGCTGTCTCCCGCATTGGTGCAGGAACTGTTCCGCATCATCCGAGCTCTTGCGGCCGACGGGATGACGATCATCCTGGTCGAACAGAATGTCGCGGCATCGCTGCGGATCGCCGGGCAGGCCTATGTGCTGGAGAATGGCCGGGTGGTGCTGTCGGGAAGCGGCGTGGCTTTGCTGGCAGATCCGGCGGTGAAGCAGGCCTATCTGGGGCTGTAGCACCGGGTTCGGAAAGTTCTGACTATCCGAACGAGCGCCCGCGACTGTGTACGCCGGCAGGCGCGAAGTCCGAATGGCGTATGAATGCAGCGGTTGAAACTCTTCCTGACCGCGCATAACGTCCTGGAGCGTCGAATCTCCTTCATATCAGCGTCCGCGAGGCGAGATGGGCGCCGAGTGCGAGCAAACCAAGGAAAAAGCATCTCCGGAACATTTGTTCGCTAACCCGGCCTCGCACCCACCCGCCCATGGTCATGCCGATCAGCGCCGGAGCGAGCGCGAGCGCCGAAGCGCCAGCCGTGCCGGCTTCGAAAGTGCCACCGCCCGCCAAAGCAGCGGCAAGCGCCACGGTGGACACCGTGAACGATAGCCCGAGCGCCTGGATCAGTTCGTCCTTCGTCAGTCCGAGCGCGCCGAGATAGGGCACCGCCGGGATCACGAACACGCCCGTGGCGGCGGTCACCAGCCCGGTCACGACGCCGATCACCGGACCCAGCCACCACTCGGCCCGTGGCGGCACCGCAAAGCGGATGGCGGTGAGGCCGAGCACGGCGTAGGCCACCAGTGCCACGCCGAGCGCGGTGGCGGCCTGTTCTGCATGCCCCCCCTGCATGAACCCGGTACCGGCAAGCGTGCCCACAACAACGCCCACCATCATGAGCCATAGCCGACGCGCGAGGACACCGAAGCGCGGCCCGGTCGCGAGCTGCCAGACGTTCGTGACAAGCGAGGGTACGATCAGGAGCGAGGCAGCTTGAGCGGGCTCCATCACCGCGCCGAGCAGCCCCATGGCGACAGTAGGCAGACCGAGCCCGATCACGCCCTTGACGAAGCCGGCGAGCAGGAACGTAAGCGCCGCAACGGCGATGGGAAGCGGCTCGAAGGTGAATGGCATGGCTGGATACGCTGGCAAGGGGGGGTGAGAGGTTGGTCGTGCAGGCGCCTGTTCTGGAGCATTGCGTCCACGTCGAGCCGGCGTCAGAGGGGAGGCGGTCGTCGCCGGAAATCCGCAAGGGCCTGAGCGGGGCATGAGGTCTGGTCGGCCACAGGCTGGACCATCACCGCGAGAGCGGTCACACCCGCCAAAGCCGACAACGGCGGCCTCATGTCGGCTCCGTCCACAAATGATCGTTGCTCATGTGGCCTGCGCCATGAACCCAAGTTGCATGGATGGTTGGCACGCGACAATGCGGAAGTGAATGCTGCCAGCCTTCGGTGCTGCCGAAGGCTCTTGCCGCCATGCCGCTGAATTTGGGATAATCAGGGATGCGCTTTGATCTCACCGACCTGCGTTTGTTCCTACATGTTGTCGAGGCTGAGAGCATCACCCGCGGGGCTGGGCGAGCCGGGATGGCGCTCGGGTCCGCGAGCGAGCGTATCCGCAGCATGGAGATGACTGGAGGCGTGCTCTTGTTGGAGCGTCGGCCCCGTGGTGTCCGACCGACGCCGGCCGGCCAAGCAGTCGTCCACCACGCCCGCGTTGTGCTGGGCCAGCTTGAGCAGATGCGGGGCGAATTGGGGCAGTACGCCAAAGGCCTTCGCGGCCATGTGCGGGTGCTGGCGAACACTGCGGCCTTGGCCGAGTTTCTGCCCGACTCCTTGGCCTCCTTCCTTGCGGATCACCCTGGGATCGACGTCGATCTGGAAGAACGGCCGAGCCGCGAGATCGTTGCTGCCATCGCAAGCGGGCTCGCAGACTTCGGCATCGTTGCCGACACGGTGGACCTCGGCACCCTAGAGACCATACCGTTCCGAACCGACCAGCTTGTCCTTGTGGTGCCGGCCGGTCACGCTCTGGCCGACCGAACCGGGATCGCGTTCCGGGAGGTGCTGGACGAGCCTTTCATCGGCTTGGGGCACGGCAGCGCACTCCAGGCGCACCTTGTCAGCCACGCAGCCAGGGCCGGCCGCACGCTCAAGTTCCGGGTGCGTGTTGGCGGGTTCGAAGCGGTGTGCCGGATGGTCGAGAGCGGAGTGGGGTTGGCAGTGGTCCCCGAAGCCGCCGCGCAACGATCTGGCGGGGCAGGGGCGATCCGATCGGTTCCGCTCAGCGATGCGTGGGCGCTCCGGCACCTAACCCTCTGTGCCCGCAGCGTCCCGGCGCTGCCGGTGCATGCCCAGCAGCTTGTGCACCACCTGACCCGCGGTCATGCATGATTCGTCCGCTCAGCGTATGAGTTCGCCCGTTCCATGGCGTCACCCCGCAACGGAGGAGGGGGGCGTGATCGCCCCCACCCGCCGCCCGCAGCCGGTCCGTCAGAACAGCCCCTGCGCCTCGCGCGCGTAGTCCAGCAGCTTTTCCACCGAACGGGCACGGTCGCCCGTTTCCGCGAAGCGGGCGCGCGCCGCCTCGGCGGCCTTTGCCCTTTCGGCGGGATCCGTGCCCAGCGCAGCCGCGCGTTCGAGGTAGGCGGTCTCGTCCGCGGCCGTCATGGTCGGACCGGCGACGCCCGCCACGTCGCCGCGGGCGTAAGTCACCACCGGCAGCCCTTCGGCCAACGCGAAGGCCGCGCTGCCGCCACCGCCCTGGCGCGGCGGATTCAGATAGGCCGTCGCCACGGCGTACAGCCCGCGAATGCCGTCCACATGGCCAAGCGTCTTCATCCTTGCGGCATTGCGGTTGCCGGCAATGCGGCCGGGCAGGTCCTGCACCGCACCGGCAAAGGCGACCTGCGCGTCGGGCACCCGGTCGAGCAGGCGGTCGAGCGTCTCCAGGAAATCGGCGCCGGCCTCCTGGTCCAGCCGGTTGCCGACGACGACATAGAGCGGCCCGCCGTCGGGCAGGCCGAAATCGGCACGGCTGCGGGCAGGCCCGCCCTCCGGAAGGGTCCAGCCGAAGGAGAAGGGGCGGAAGCGGGCTTGGGCCTCGGCCGGCCAGCCGGCGGCGCTGTCCTCCGGCGCGTAGCCCAGCAGAATGGTGGCGAGTGACGGCGGCAGGCCGCTGGAGGTGGGCAGGAACACCACCGGGCGGCTGCGCGCGAACAGGTCCGAGACGGTGTTGGAACCGCCGAAGGCGACGATCACGTCGGGATCGAAGCGTTCGACGGCCTCGACGATGGCGGTCAGCTTCTCCTCGTCGAATCGGGGCTGGGAGAAGGATAGCATACGCACCGCGGCGCCATGGGCGGCGATGGTCTGCTCGCCCTCATACTCCTCGGTGAGATTGTAGCTGTATTCGGGCACGAAACCGTTCTCGCCCGACACCGCCATCGCATTGGGATTCAGGATCAGCACCTCGCAGCCCTGGTCGTCCTGAAGGCGGCGGGCATAATCGAAGGCGTCGGCGGTGGGTTGGTGCCCTTCGCCCAGCATCTGGTTGGTGATCAGCACCACGCGTTTCACCTCGGTACGCGGGGCCGCCCTGCGCAGCATCGGCTCCAGGTCGTAACGGCGCGCCGTCTCCTCCACCAGAAGGCGGTAGAAGCGGCGGAACTCGCCGTTGGTGAAGGCAGCGACGTCGCCTTTGCGGACATCGCCCTGGAACAGCCGCATGGCGATGCCCCAATAGGCGTAATGCAGCGACGGCACGGAGAAGCGCAGGGAATCGTCCAGCACCGCACTGACAAGAGCACGGTAATAGACGATGTCGCCGGTCAGCAGGAACAGCAGCGACTGACGCCGCATCACGTCGCCCATGGCATAGCGGGCATCGACCTCCGCCGCCGCCGCGGCCCGGATGTCGTCGTCATAGCGGCGGATCAGGTTGGCCAACGCCCCGACATTGCCCCAGCCCTCTCCCTCGTTGGTCAGCAGGGCGAGCGCGCGGGCGAAACTCAGCGCCGCCTCGCGCTGGCGTCCGCAAGCGTGCAGGGCGTGGCCCAGATTGGCATGGAACAGGGGAGAATCGTCGTCGCCGGCCACGGCCTGGGCGATGCGGTCCACCGCCTCCTCCGTCCGGCCGGATTGCAGGGCGATGACCCCCAGCAGATGGAGGGCGTCCGGATGGCCGGGCGACACGTCCAGCACGTCGCGGTACAGGCGCTCCGCCTCCGCGGTGCGGCCGGCACGGTGATGTTCCGTCGCCACGGCCAACGTCTGCTCGATCTGGTCCATGATGCACGTCCTTGCTGTCGGGGCGGCCCCCATCCCCTGGAAGCCGTCGTCCCCTGCTGTTTACCCTGTTTTAGGAGACACGCGTTCAACTTTCCGCATGCGCGGATCCACGACCATTCCGGGAGGCGGCGGCGAAGGCGCCATCCCCCATCCGACAACAGCCGTCCCGGCCATCCTGGCACGCAGCCATTTGTGCGGTCTTGCCATCCTTTTCATGCTGCTGGTGGGGGCACGCACTCTCCCCGCGGCGGCGCAGACGCCGGACGAGAGGCAAGGACTCGCGGCCGCCGGACCGTCGATCGCCATCAGCCTTGCCGATCGCCGACTGTACCTGACCGGGGCGGACGGCACGACCCGCGGTTTTCCGGTCGCCATCGGCCGTCCCGGCGTTCCGATTCCGGTCGGCGACAGCAGCATCCAGCGCAAGCGCCGCGACCCGACCTGGAGGCCGACCGCCAACCAGCGGCGCGAGAAGCCGTCCCTGCCGCGGGCCGTGCCGCCGGGGCCGAACAACCCGTTGGGAAAATTCGCGCTCGACCTCGGCTGGCCGGCCATCGCCATCCACGGCACCAACGATCCGGACTCGGTCGGCAGGCAAGCCAGCGGCGGCTGTTTCCGCATGCTGCCCGCCGACATCGAAACCGTCTTCGCCACGGCGGAGGTGGGGACACCGGTGCGGGTGGTGCGGGGCTCGCTGGGGGGAAAGCCGCCGATGCCCGTGGCCATGCAGCCGGCGGGACCGCTTCCCGTTGCGGTCAAGGCAGCACCCGCAGCCGCAGGGAAACCGCCGAAGCCGTCGCCATCCCCAGCCAATGCCACTGCCACCGCTCCCGCCGCCGTCCCTCGGCCGCCCACACCGGAACCGCCTCCGCAGCCGGAGGCCGACCCGCGCTGCGCCACGGTCACCGCGCCGCTCAGACGGATGATCTGCGACGTGCCGGCCCTTGCCTTGCTGGACGGCCGCGCCCGCGGGGCGCAGGAGCGATTCCTGGCCGGCATCGCCGATCCGGCCGCCCGCGCCGCCGCCGCCTACGATCTGATCCAGGAGGACCGGCGCTTCCACGAGCGGATCGCCGCGCTTTGCTGGATCCGCAGCGGCACGGAAGGCGACCCGGCTGTCGCAGCATCGGCCCGGTCCTGCCTGGCCACCGCACTCGACCATCGGCTCGACGACGTGGCGGAACGGATCGCGACGCTGCGCGGCGGCGCAATGCTGGCGGGCCGCCCATAAAGGAGCACATGGAAAGCGTCGAATCGCACGCCGCCTCCGTCATTCTGTCTTGCCTGGACCAACGGGGACTGCTAACCCGCAGAATCTCACCGTTCGGACAATCCGCCGCCCATGCCGATCGACTATTACCTGAACATCGCGGCTTCCGGGCTGCTGACCGGCCTGGTCTACGGGCTGGCGGCACTGGGGCTATCGGTCATCTTCGGCGTGGTGCGCGTCGTCAACTTCGCCCATGGCGAGATGATGGTGGCGGGCATGTACGGCGCCGTTCTGCTGGGCGGCTGGTGGGGGCTCGACCCGCTGCTGTCGGCGCCCATCATGGCGGCGCTGCTGTTCGCCTGCGGCTGGCTTCTGCAGCGCGGATTGGTGAACAAGTTCGTCGAGCGGCCGGAGCACATGCAGTTCATCCTGCTGTTGGGCATCGCCACCATCCTGGTCAACGCCATGCTGATGCTGTTCGGCCCGGACGCCCGCAACGTGCAGGTGCCCTACAGCTTCGACACGGTGGAGATCGGGCCGATGCTGTTGGACGCCGTGCGGCTGCGTGCCGGAGCGGCGGCCATCGTGGTGGCGGCTGCGCTGTTCGCCTTCTTCCGCTTCAGCCGCACCGGCAAGGCGATCCGCGCCTGCGCCGACAACCCGCTGGGCGCCCGCGTGGTCGGGCTGAACATCGATGGGCTCTATGCCCTGACCTTCGGCATCGGCGCCGCCGTTGTCGGGGTGGCCGGTGCGCTGATGACGCTGCTGGTCGATGCCCGGCCGCAGCTGGCCCCGGAATACACACTGCTCAGTTTCATCATCGTCATCGTCGGCGGGCTGGGCAGCCTGCCCGGCGCGCTGCTGGGCGGCGTGCTGATCGGCATGTCGGAGGCGCTGGCCGGTTTCCTGCTGACGCCGTCCCTGAAATCCCTGTTCAGCTACGGGGTGCTGATCGTGGTTCTGCTGCTGCGCCCGCAAGGGCTGTTGGGGAAACGGTCATGAGCGGCCTTAAGGGGGTGACGGGACGCGGGATGGTCCTGCTGGCCCTGGCGGCGCTGGGGCTGGCGGTGGCCCCCCTCGTCGCCGACCGTTATCTGGTGTCGGTGCTGACCACGGTGCTGTGGTTCGCCTATGTCGGGCAGGCCTGGAACGTGATGATGGGCTTTTCCGGCCTGCTGTCGCTGGGCCATGCGCTGTATGTCGGCTTGGGCGCCTATGTCAGCGCCGCGCTGTTCGTCCATTTCGGCATCGGCCCGTGGGCCGGCATGGTGCTGGCGATGCTGGTCGCGGTGGCGGCCGGCTGCACCATCGGTTTCCTGGGCTTCCGCTTCGGGGTGAAGGGGGTGCATTTCGCCCTGCTGACCATCGCCTTCGCCGAGGTGGCGCGCGTCGGCTTCGACCACATCGGCTGGGTCGGCGGCTCCGGCGGCTTCTTCCTGCCGGTTGAGGCGGGGGTCAGCGATCCGCTGAACCTGCGCGGCTCGCCCCTGCTGTTCTATTATGTGGCGCTGGCTCTGGTGCTGGGCGCGCTGGTCCTGTCGCGCCTGCTGCTGCACAGCCGGCTCGGCTACCAGTGGCTGGCGGTGCGGGAGGAACCTGACGCGGCGGAGGCGTCGGGCGTCGACCTGTTCCGCGCCCGCATGACCGCGGTGGCGGTGTCGGCCGCCCTGACCGCGCTGGGCGGCGTGTTCCAGGCCTTCTACTTCAACAATCTGTTCCCGGAGCAGGTCTTCTCCATGGGCCGCTCCATCGAGATCATCCTGCCGGCCATCGTCGGCGGCATCGGCACGCTGGTCGGCCCGATCCTGGGCGCCTTCATCCTGACCCCGCTGGGCGAGCTGCTGACCTTCCTGATCGAGGCCGGCGGGCTGGACCTGCCGGGGCTGAAGCAGCTGTTCTACGGCGTGGCGCTGGTGGTGATCGTGGTGTTCCGGCCGGAGGGTGTGTGGCCCTGGCTGGCCCGCCGCCTGCGTCTTGTCCACCAGCCGGGGGAGGGCGCCTGAGATGACCGCATTGCTTGAGGTCGAGGGCCTGTCCAAGCGCTTCCGCGGGCTGAAGGCGGTCGCCGACGTCAGCTTCACCGTGCCGGAGGGGCGCATCCTCGCCCTGATCGGCCCGAACGGCGCCGGCAAGACCACCACCTTCAACCTGATCGCCGGCGTCTTTCCGCCCGACGAGGGGCGCGTCACGCTGAAGGGCCGCAAGCTGACCGGGCTGAAGCCCAACCAGGTCTGCGCCGCCGGGATCGGCCGCACCTTCCAGATCGTCAAGCCCTTCGGCCAGTTGACGGTCGAGGAGAATGTCGTCGTCGGTGCCCTGGCCCGCGAAAAGTCGGTGGAGACCGCGCGTCTCCAGGCCCGCGCCGTGCTGGAACGGCTGGAGCTGGCCGATCAGGCCAACCGCCCGGCGCGCAGCCTGACGCTGCCCGACCGCAAGCGGCTGGAGGTCGCCCGCGCGCTGGCCACCCGGCCGACCCTGCTCCTGCTGGACGAGGTGCTGGCGGGGCTCCGCCCGACGGAGGTCGACCGCATGGTCGGGGTCCTGCGCGACCTGAACCGCCGCGAAGGCCTGACCATCCTGATGATCGAGCATGTCATGCGCGCGGTAATGGCCCTGTCCGACCGGGTCGTGGTGCTGGACCATGGCGAGAAGATCGCCGACGGCGCCCCGGCGGAGGTCGTGGCCGACCCCCGCGTGGTCGAATCCTATCTGGGAGCCGAGGCGCTGGACTGACGGCTTCCGATCAGTTGCTGAGATTGGCCGGGTCTTCACGATAGCTGACCGCGGCGACCTCGGCGGCCAGCGGATGGCCGGGATAGGTGAAGCGGCGCAGCCACTCGGTATCGCCCGACGCGCTCCAGAAGCGCAGCATCAGCCTGCCCGGCATGCGCGGCAGCGGCTCTCCATCCTTCGCGGCGGCTTTGTGCACCGGCTTGCCGTCCACCGTCCAGACGATGCCGTCCGGCTTCCAGTCGAAGCCGTAGCTATGAAAGCCCTTGGCGGCGTCGAAGCCGAGATCGACCACCGTGTTGCGGTGCCCGACGCCGTTGGCGACCCAGCTGATTTCCAGCTTGCTGGTGTCCTTGCCGGCGATGCCGAAGGTGATCTCGTCCCACGGGTCGCCGAAGGGCGGGCCGGTATAGTGGGAGACCGAGGTCATCACCCCGTCCGCCTTCACCGCCTGCAGCGACACCGCGTAGCTGCCGTAGCCATAGAAGCGGTGGGTGGAATATTCGCCGCAGGAATAGCGGTCCCGGCCGCCGATCTGGTCGCTGACCGACAGGGCGAGGTGGCCGGGCTCGAAGGTGACGTTGGCACGGTTCCAACTGCAGTTCATATGCCCGCCGGCCTTCCAGCCATCGGAGCGCTGCCAGCGCGAGACCTCGAACTTCCCCGACGTCTCGCTGAAACTGCCGCCGAGGTGGCTGAACAGCCCATCGGCCAGCGCCGGTCCGCCGGCACCGGCCAGCAGGGCCGAAAACCCGCCGGCAATGAAGGTGCCGATGATGCCTGCTTTCCGCCTGCATCGTCCGGTGGCGTCGTCGCGCATGGCTGGTCCTCCCGCTGAAACGGGCCGGTGCGCAATTTCAGTCGGCCCACACCCCCATATCGCGAGGGGAGGGCAGGGCGGCAACGACGCGGGCGGGGTGTGGCCACTCTCGGCGGACTTACCCCTGCCGGCAATGGTCGGCCTTCAGTCGTCGGTGACGCCGCTCTTCGGGATACGCACGTCGCGGTGAACCGACATGCTCAGAAGCAGGCCGACGCCCACCATCAGCGTCATCATCGCCGACCCGCCATAGGACACCAGCGGCAGCGGGATGCCGACCACCGGGATCAGCCCCATCACCATCGCCACATTGACGAAGACATAAAGGAAGAACTGCGCGGTCATGCCGACCGCCACCAGCCGGCCGAACTGGCTGCGGCTGTTCAGAGCGATGATCCAGCCATAGATGAACAGCAACAGATAGAGCGCCAGCAGCGTCAGCGCCCCCACCATCCCGAATTCCTCGGCCAGCACGACGAAGATGAAATCCGTGTGCTTTTCCGGCAGGAACATCAGCTGGCTCTGCGAGCCCGACATGAAGCCCTTGCCGAACAATCCGCCGGATCCCAGCGCGATCTTCGACTGCAGGATGTTGTAGCCGGCGCCGAGCGGATCGGTTTCCGGATCGAGGAAGGTGTAGACGCGCTGCTTCTGGTAGTCGTGCAGGAATTCCCAGGCGATGGGAATGGCGCTGAGACCGCCGCCGATCACCAGCAGGAACTTCCATACCCGCACCCCCGCGGCGAAGAACACCGCACCGCTGCCCAGGATCAGCAGCAGCGAGGTGCCCAGGTTCGGCTGCATCAGCACGAGGGCGACCGGCGTGAAGACCAGCAGCAAGGGCGGGATCAGCAGCAGCGGACGGCCGATCTGGTCCAGGGTCACGCCATGGAAATAGCGGGCGAGCGCCAGGGTCAGCGCCGGCTTCATCAGTTCCGACGGTTGAAGCTGGAAAAAGCCGAGGTCGATCCAGCGCTGTGCGCCCATGCCGATGCGGCCCATCAGCTCCACCGCGATCAGCAGGCACAAGACGATGAAGAAGATGATGTAGGCCGACTTCATCAGGTGCCGGATATCCACCAGCGCGATTCCCAGCATCAGGACGATGCCGGGGATGGCACGGACCAGTTGCGGCTGGGCCCAGGGCTTCCAATGGCCGCCGGCGGCGGAATAGAGCAGGCCGACGCCGACGCCGGTGATCGTGCAAACCAGCAGGACCAGCCCCCAGTTGATGAGCCTGATCTTTGTGCCGAGCGTCAGCTGCGACCGCTGCGGCTCCAGACTGCCGGAGCCGAGATGGGAAAGAACCACGACCGTACGCCGATGTTGCCGGGAAAGGGGACAGTAGCGGATGAACTCCGGCTGCGCGGCCGGAGGTGACCGGGCCGGATAATGCGGCAAGCCGCTTCGCGGGTAAAGCCAGCCCTTGCACCGGCCGATTTTTCTAACCGGCCACGGTCGGGCATGGACGGAAGGGAGGAGCAGGGGCCGTCTCAGGCGGTTGCCACCGTACGCCGCGCTGTGGCCTGGAAGAAGCGCACCTGGTTGCGGCCATCGTTCTTGGCATCGTAGAGCGCGCTGTCGGACTGGGCGATCAGGTCTGAGAACTGGCTGTGTTCGCGCGTCAGGCTGACGCCGCCGATGCTGCAGGTCACCGTCACCCCGCCCTGGGCAGCGAGCGGAGCCAACTGCCGCTCGATGGCGCTGCGCAGCCGTTCGGCCAGCATGCGGCCAGCCTCCGCCCCGGTGTCGGGCAGCAGGATGGCGAACTCCTCCCCACCCATGCGGCCGATGGAATCCTCCTCCCGGATCTGGCCGACGCAGCACTCCGTCACCGCCTGGATCACCCGGTCGCCGAAAGGATGGCCGGCCCGGTCGTTGATCGCCTTGAAGCGGTCGATGTCCAGGATCAAAACCGTCAGCTCCCCGCCATGCCGGCGGGCTCGGCGGAACTCGATCTCGCCCAGCTCGAACAGACGGCGGCGGTTGAGGGCTCCGGTCAACCCATCGGTGTGGGCCAGCTTGGTCAGTTCGCGGTTGAACTCGTCGCTCGCCATCAGGATGTAATTGATGGCGCCGACCACCGTGCCCAGCAGGGACAGCAGGAAGGTCGCGCGCTCCACATTGTCATCGACGAGATGGCCGAGCGGCGCCGCGTGACTGAGACCGGCCCCCATGCGGACAAGGTAGACGACGGCAAGCGCCGCCGACAGCAGGCCGGTGACATAGTGTGGAACACTGCGGTGCTCGTAGCGGACCAGCACCTCGTAGGCGATGAGCAGCAGCACGGCGGAAGCCGCGAAACTGACGAAGGTGCGGACCGTGGACAGGTCGCCGCCGGCCAACAGCAGCATCAGACAACCAAGAGCGACCGCGCCCCCCACCGCCACCGGAACGAACCGCCGGACCGGCCTGTTCTGCAGATGGCGGACGCAGGTGTAGTTCATCGCCAGCCCGCCCAACCCGACGCCGTTCGCCAGCGGAATGAACAGTTCCGGCATCTCGTCGCCGCGCAGACCGGCGATGAGAAAGGCCGCGCCCAGCAGAAACTTGCCGTAGGCGTAGGCACGCAGTGAGTTGCGGATATGGCGTGGATAGCGGCCGGACGCCACCACGATGGAAAACCCCACCGCAAAGCCGATGACAGTGATCACCTGGGCGATGAAGGTCGTGTCGAAGTTCATCCACCGGTCCGCCACGCCCGATTACGTCAGTATGCCTTCGGCACGCTATATGAAGTCTATGCCGCTGACAAGACTCGCGGGGAGAACTCAGGACCGGAAGTTCTTGCTATTGCTGGTTTATTGTTATCAAGAATGATAGCGGGGTCTTACCGCTTGTCGGGCGCATACCCCTTGGCGAACAGGTCGACCGCGGCATCGACGAAGCGTTCCAACTCTTCGTCGCTCGGGCGTTCGCTGAGGCACAGAAGCAGCTTCATGTGCATGTTGGCCTTCAACAAGCCGAAGAACTGGTGGGTGGCGAGATCGCAGTCGGTGATCGCCAGTTCCCCCGTGCCGGCGGCATGGGCCATGAACTCCTGGGCGCGCTGGAAGGTCTCGGCCGGACCGCTTTCATAGAAGGCCTGGGCGAGTTGGGGCTGGCGCAGAACCTCGCCCAGAACCATGCGGTAGAGCCCCAGCGCCTTGGCCGAGGCGATGAAGCGGACGAAGGTCCGCCCGATCAGCCGCAGTCCTTCGGTGGCCGGCAGGCGCATCGCCTCGTCCCAGATGCCGGACATCACGGAATTGGCACATTCACAGGCCACCATCGCCCGGAACAGCTCTTCCTTGCTGCCGAAATGCGCGTACAGCGTCGCCTTGGACACATTCGCCTTCTTGGCGACCGCATCCATGCTGACGGCGCTGTAGCCATGCTCCAGGAACAGGGCGCCCGCCGCCTCCATGATCTGGGCCGGCTTCGAACCCGCTTCGGGAGTGGGGGCAACCAAGGTGGTCATACGCGCCTCGCCTGAGTCCATGTTCCTGGCCCCTACCGCGTTCCGCATCGCCCGACAAGCCCCCATACACGCTGTTTTTAAAAACTGAACCGTTCAGTTCGATCTTGACAACAGATAGGCCGTCCGCCATCTTCCGGCAAGACTAAACTGAACGGTTCAGTTTCTTTTCCGTGGCGCCGGCAAGAGCGCATCCGGAAAAGGGGGATCGGACCGCGATGGACTGGGGATAGAGACAATGGCGAATGGCGTGCGGAAGATCGTTCTGTCGGGCGTCGCGTTGGCCGTGCTGGCCGGCGGTGCCGTTGCCGGCGAGAATTGGTGGCGCGAAGGCCGGTTCATGGAATCGACCGACAACGCCTATGTGCAGAGCGACATCACCGTCGTCAGCCCGAAGGTCTCCGCCTATGTCCGCGACGTGAAGGCCGCGGAGAACCAGCTGGTGCGGGCCGGCGAGGTGCTGGCGGTGCTGGACGACCAGGATTTCCGCGCCAAGGTGGCGGAGGCACAGGCTGCGGTGAGCGCGCAGAAGGCGGCGCTCGGCACGCTGGACAGCAAGCTGGAGCTGCAGCGCACCGTGATCGACCAGGCCGCGGCAACGCTGGCGAGCGCCGAGGCCGAACAGCGCCGCGCCCAGCAGGAATATGAGCGCAGCCGCTCGCTGGCCAACGACAGCTGGACCAGCAGGCAGAAGCTGGAGACCGCCGACGCCGACCTGCGCAAGGCAGTGGCCCAGGTCGCCAAGTCGCGGGCGGCGCTCGCCGCGGAGAACGAGCAGGTCAACGTCCTGCACGCCACCCGGACCGAGACGGAGGCCCATCTGGCCCAGGCCGAGGCGACGCTGCGGACGGCGCGCATCGACCTGGAGAACACCGTGGTACGGGCGCCGGTCGATGGCGTGGTCGGCAACCGCGGCGTCCAGGTCGGCCAGTATGCCCGGCCGGGCGTTCAGCTGCTGTCGCTGGTTCCGCTGCCCGACGTCTATGTGGTCGCCAACTTCAAGGAGACCCAGCTGTCGCGCATGCGTCCCGGTCAGCATGTCAGCATCTCGGTCGACGCCTTCCCCGACCGCCACCTGGAGGGCACGGTGGAGAGCTTCGCCCCGGCCTCGGGCTCGAAATTCTCGCTGCTGCCGCCGGAGAACGCGACCGGCAATTTCACCAAGATCGTCCAGCGCGTGCCCGTGCGCATCGCCCTGCCGCGCGACAACGCGCTGGCCGGCCTGCTGCGTCCCGGCCTGTCGGTGGTGGCGGAGGTCGACACCCGCGGTGCCGACGCCCTGCCGCATATGCCCGCCGGTGGCGTGTTCGGCGCGCTCGCCGACAAGCAGGCGGTGGCCGCCAGGTAACGGCGGCCACGGTCCGGCGGGGGCGCCGCCCACCTCCCCCCTTCTGGGGCGGCGCCCCCGTCAACCATCCAAGCGACATTTTGGCCGGAGCCATCCCCGGACGGGATTCCGTCGGCCGCGATTCAAGGCAGCGGTTCCATGGCGACTCCGGCCCAGGGCATGCGCCCGCTCACCACACGCGACATCGTCGGCTTCTTCGCGATGGTCGTCGGCATGTTCATGGCGATCCTGGACATCCAGATCGTCTCCAGCTCGCTGTCGGAGATCCAGGCGGGGCTGGCGGCCAGCGCCGACGAGATCTCGTGGGTGCAGACCTCCTACCTGATCGCGGAGGTCGTGATGATCCCGCTGTCCGGCATCCTGTCGCGCATCATGTCGACCCGCATCCTGTTCACCGTGGCGGCCGCCGGCTTCACCCTGACCAGCGTCGCCTGCGCCTTCGCCGGCAGCATCGAATCGATGATCGTCTGGCGCGCACTCCAGGGCTTCATCGGCGGCGCGATGATCCCGACGGTCTTCGCCACCAGCTTCATGATTTTCCCGCCGGAGAAGCGGGCCGGGGTGTCGGTGATGATGGGGCTGGTCGCCACCATGGCCCCCACCATCGGCCCGACGCTGGGAGGCTATCTGACCCAGCACATGTCCTGGCACTGGCTGTTCCTGGCCAACGTGATCCCCGGCATCGTCGTGACCTTGCTGGTCTGGTTCCTGGTCGACGTCGACCGGCCGAATCCGGAGCTGCGCAAGGGCTTCGACTTCCTCGGCCTGCTGCTGATGGCAGCCTTCCTGGGCAGCCTGGAGTATGTGGTGGAGGAAGGGCCGCGCAACGACTGGTTCGATGACGAGGTCATTCTGGCGCTTGCCGTCGTGGCCACCCTGGCCGCCATCGGCTTCTTCTGGCGGGTATTGTCCTACCGCAATCCCATCGTGGAACTTCGGGCCTTCGCCGACCGCAACTTCGCCATCGGGTCGCTCTACAGCTTCATCCTCGGCATCGGGCTCTACGGATCTGTCTATCTGCAGCCGCTGTTCCTGGCGCGCGTGCGCGGCTTCAACAGCCTGCAGATCGGCGAGATCATGTTCGTGACCGGCGCCTTCCAGTTCCTGTCGGCCCCCATCGCCGGCGCCCTGTCGAAGCGGATGGACCTGCGCGCCATGCTGGCGCTGGGGCTGATCCTGTTCGGCAGCGGCGTCTGGATGAACAGCCACTTCACCGCCGAGACCGGATTCTGGGAGCTGTTCGTGCCGCAGGCGGTGCGCGGCATGTCGCTGATGCTGTGCTTCATCCCGATCAACAGCGTCGCGCTGGGCACCCTGCCACCGGACAAGCTGAAGAACGCGTCGGGCCTGTACAACCTGATGCGCAACCTGGGCGGCGCCATCGGGTTGGCGGCGATCAACACCGTGCTGACCGACCGCAACGCCCTGCACCTGAACCGTCTTGGCGACAACGTCAATCTCGCCCGGCCGGAGGTGCAGCAGATGGTGGATAATCTCAGCCAGCGCTTCGACGGGCTGGTGGCCGATCCGACCGCCGCGGCGATGTCCCGGCTGGTCGGGCTGGTCCAGCGCGAGGCGCTGATCCTGACCTTCAACGACGCCATGCTGCTGATGTCTGCGGTGTTCTTCGGCGCACTGCTGTTCATGCCGCTGGTGCGGCGGCCGGGCGGGCCGGTGAAGGCCGACCATTGATCGGCGCAAACCCGCGAGCGGCATAGGTGGTCGCCCGCGGGTTGTGCTATAGCTTGGGCCGGTCCGTCCGAACCCAGCCGAGCCCCCATCGATTCCCATGAGCAAGCGCCAATATACCCGAGCCGAGGTCAAGGAACTGCTGGGCGCCCTGGAGCGCCAGTGCCGCGAAGCGTCCAAGCTGGCCCAACTGGCCGAGCATGAAGCGAGCAAGCACAGCTTCGGCGCCTACCGTGACTTCCGCGACAAGGTGGGAGAGTTCCAGGCGCTGGTGATCCTGATCGAGCAACGCATGCGCAATCTGGTCGACGCCCGGTCCGACGACCTGCGCGACCAGTTCGAGAAGCTCGACACCGTGATGCTGGCGCTGCTGGTGCGCGCCAGCATGCGCTTCTTCTTCGTGCTGTCGGCCAACCCGATCCTACCGATGGGCGCCCGCGAGATCTTCGTCGCGGAGCTGCGCAGCCTGCACGACGCCGCGGAGAAGCTGCGGCGCCCGAACTATGCGGGCAAGCTCGGCCCGGAGCTGGAGCGGGAGCTGGAGACGGCGTCGCTGATTCTGGAAGAGATCATCGACAAGGCGCCGAGCCTGCTGAACTTCCGCGGNGATCCAAAGGCGGGGGAGGGATGGGGAGGGGGCATCGAAGCCTGCCCCCGGCCCTCACTTCGCCAAGAACTGCGCGATTGTCTCCCCCGCCTTGGCAATGTTCGCCACGCCGTCCAGATGGCCGAGCGTCGAGGTGATCGACTCGGTGTACTCAACCGCATTGCCCTGCTTTTCCAGCCGGTCCTTCAGCGGGCGCATGTTGCGGTCGGGCGGGAAGACGAGATCGTCGGCCGACGGGATCAGCAGGACCGGCGCCTTGATCTTCGCCAAACCGTCTTCCAGCGAGGCGCCGTTGCCGGTGACGAAGGTCTGGTTGGCCTTCACCAGATAAAGGAAGTGGTTGGCGTCGCTGACCGCGGCGCGGCCGGACGCCGCCTTGTCCAGCCAGGCTTCGATGGCATACTGGTTGCCCATCGCAGCCTTCGGATCCTTGCCCTCTTCCGCCCATTTGCGGCCGAAGGCGGCGTCGGCCCATTTCCAGTGGCGGGCGTGCAGGGTGACCAGCTTCAGCGCCTCGGTCAGGCCGGCCTTCGGCTCCGCCTTGCCGTAATAGTCGCCGTTGTTCCAGTTGGGGTCGAGCTTGATCGGCGCCGCCCACAGGTTCAGCCAGCCGATCAGGAAGGGATCGGCCTCCGGCCCGCCGATGGCGGCGATGACGCGCTTGACCATGTCCGGATGGTCGGCCGCCCATTCGAAGGCCTGCAGCGAACCCATCGAGCCGCCCATCACCGCCTGCAGGGACTTGATGCCCAGGCTGTCGACCAGCGCCTTCTGGACATTGACGAAGTCCTTGATGGTGACGATGGGGAAGCTCATGCCATAGGGCTTGCCGGTGTCCGGATTGATGCTGGCCGGGCCGGTGGTGACGACGGTGGGGTCCTTGGGCGACAGGTTCACCAGCGTGTCGGAGCTGATGATGAAGTATTTGTCGGTGTCGAGCGGCTTGCCCGGCCCGATGATGCTGTCCCAATAGCCGGGAGCCGCATCCTCCGCCTTGTATTTCCCGGCGGCGTGGCTGTTGCCGCTGAAGAAATGGGTGATGAGGATGACGTTGTCCTTCGCCTCGTTCAGCTTGCCGTAGCTTTCCCAGCCGATGCGGACGTTCTTGATCGTCCCGCCGCCGACGGTGGTGTAGGACGGCATCTCGAAAACCTTCTTTTCGACGATGCCGTCCAGCGCCAACGCCGGCAGCGCGCCGAACAGGCATGCGGCCATGGCGAGCCCGCCGAGACGAGCGGACCAGGTGGACCCGCGGACAACCCGAGGCATGGGCAACCCCCTCCCAATTGTTTGCTGGACGGGCAGTCTACCCATACGGTTGTGTCTGTCCAGACGGCTTTGCTGACGCTTACGGTCAGGTGCGGCCTCAGCGCAGGCGGACGGCGGTGCCGTTGACCGACACCATCAGCATGCCGTTCTCCTTGCCCAGCACCTCGTAATCGACATCCACCCCGACGATGGCGTCGGCGCCGAGCGAGCGAGCCGCATCCTGCATGTCGGCGAAGGCCGCCTCGCGCGCCTCGCGCAGAGCCGCCTGATAGCCGCCGGCCCGGCCGCCGACGATGTCGCGCACGGAGGAGAACAGGTCGCGGAACACGTTCACGCCCATGATCGCCTCGCCGGCGACGATGCCCAGATACTGGGCGACCGGGCGGCCTTCCACGGAATCGGTGCTGGTGACGATCATGGTTGTGCTCCCCTTGGCGGTTTCCATGCCGCACAGATGGTGCCTCCACGGCAGAGTCCAAGGCGACGCTGCGACTTCGCAGCCTCACNGTACACCATAGAGTCCGCAGGTTTCTCCAGGAATTTTTGTTTGGCATGCGCGTTGCCGAGGTTGTGTTATGGTCTCTACCTTCGAGCCGCGGGAGAGCATACATGGATCCGGTCCTTGCCTTCGTCAGCATCGCAGCTGCAATAGCGGTCGGCGCCGCCAGCCCGGGTCCGAGCTTCGTGCTGGTCGCCCGCACCTCCATCGCCGTATCCCGCCGGGCCGGCCTGGCCACCGCGCTCGGCATGGGGATCGGCGGCGTGTTCTTCGCGTCCCTGGCCCTGCTGGGGCTGCATGCTCTGCTGTCGCAGGTCGGCTGGCTCTATGCGCTCCTGAAGCTGGCAGGCGGCACCTATCTGCTCTATCTCGCGTATCGCATCTGGAGCGGGGCGACCGCTCCGCTGGAGGTGGCGGACGAGGGGCGGACGGCGCCGGCCGGACTGATGCGGCCGCTGCTGTTCGGGCTGCTCACTCAGTTGACCAATCCGAAGACGGCGCTTGTCTATGGCAGCATCTTCGCCGCTCTGATGCCGGCCGAACCGCCGGTCTGGCTGTTCGTCATCCTGCCGCCGGCAATTTTCCTGATCGAAACCAGCTGGTACGCCATCGTCGCCACGGCATTTTCCGCCGGCCGGCCGCGCGCCGCCTACCTGCGGTCCAAGCGTTGGGTCGACCGGGCGGCGGCGGCCGCCATCGGCGGGCTGGGTGTCCGCCTGATGTCGGACACCGTGTCCCGTCCCTGACCCTTACTTCTTCTTGCCCGACTGCGCCCTGGCAAACGCCTCGGCGAAGGCGCTGTTGACCGGCTCCGGTGCCTTGACAGGTTTCGCCGCCACCTTCGGCGCGGGCGCCGCCGGACGGCGATCCTGCTGCTGCTGCGGCGGACGCGCCGGCCCCCGTTGCTCCTCCCGCCGCGCCGGGCGCGGGGCTTCCTCGCCCATGCGCATGGTCAGGGCGATGCGCTTGCGCGGGATGTCGACCTCCAGCACCTTCACCTTGACCACGTCGCCGGCCTTCACCACCGTGTGAGGGTCCTTTACGAAGCTGTTGGCAAGCTGCGAGATGTGCACCAGACCGTCCTGGTGGACGCCGATGTCGACGAAGGCGCCGAAAGCGGTGACGTTGGTGACGACCCCCTCCAGCATCATGCCGGGCTGCAGGTGCTTCAGCTCCTCCACGCCTTCCTTGAAGGTGGCGGTCTTGAACTCCGGGCGCGGGTCGCGGCCGGGCTTCTCCAGCTCCTTGATGATGTCCTCCACCGTCGGGACGCCGAAGCGCTCGTCGGTGAAGTCCTCGGCGCTCAGGCCGCGCAGGAAACGGGCATCGCCGATGACGCTGCCGAGATCGCGGCCGGTGGTTTTCACGATGCGCTGAACCACCGGATAGGCTTCCGGGTGGACCGCCGAGCCGTCGAGCGGATTCTCGCCGTCGCGGATGCGCAGGAAGCCGGCAGCCTGTTCGAAGGTCTTCGGCCCCAGCCGCGCCACGTCGAGCAGCTGCTTGCGCGAACGGAAGGCGCCATTGCGGTCGCGGTGCTCGACGATGTTGCGGGCGATGGTTTCGTTCAGGCCCGACACGCGGGTCAGCAGCGGAATCGACGCGGTGTTGAGATCGACGCCGACCGCGTTCACGCAATCCTCGACCACGGCGTCCAGCGAGCGGGCAAGCTTGCCGCCAGCGACGTCATGCTGATACTGGCCGACGCCGATGGATTTCGGCTCGATCTTCACCAACTCGGCAAGCGGATCCTGCAGGCGCCGTGCGATGGACACCGCGCCGCGCAGGCTGACGTCCAGGTTGGGGAACTCGTGCGCCGCGGTTTCCGACGCCGAATAGACCGAAGCGCCGGCCTCGCTGACCACCAGCTTGGTCAGGGACAGTTCGGGATGGCGCTTCATCAGGTCGGCGGCCAGCTTGTCGGTCTCGCGCGAGGCGGTGCCGTTGCCGATGGAGATCAGTTCCACCTTGTGCCGTGCCGCCAGCGCCGCCAGGACGGCGATGGCTCCGTCCCAGTCGTTGCGCGGCGGGTGCGGGTAGACCGTCGTCGTCTCCACCAGCTTGCCGGTGGAATCGACGACGGCGACCTTCACGCCGGTGCGGATTCCCGGATCGAGCCCGATGGTGGCGCGCTGGCCGGCCGGGGCAGCCAGCAGCAGGTCGTGCAGGTTGCGGGCGAAGACGCGGATCGCCTCATCCTCCGCCCGTTCGCGCAGGCTCCCCATCAGGTCGGTTTCGATGTGCGGGCCGATCTTCAGCTTCCAGGTCCAGCGCACCACGTCGGACAGCCATTTATCGGCGGGACGGCCCTGGTCGCGGATGCCCGTGTGGGCGGCGATGGTGTTCTCCGCCGGGTGCGGCTGGCCCTCTTCGACCGGCAAATCCAGGCGGATGTCGAGCACACCCTGCGCCCGGCCGCGGAACAGCGCCAGCGCCCGGTGCGACGGCAGCTTCGACCAGTTCTCCGAAAAATCGAAATAGTCGGAGAACTTGGCGCCCTCAGCCTTCTTCTCCTCGATCACCTTGGAGCTGACAACGCCCTTGTCCGCCATGGCGGTGCGCAGGCGGCCGACCAGTTCGGCATCTTCGCCGAACCGCTCCACCAGGATATGGCGGGCACCGTCCAGCGCGGCCTTGACGTCGGCGACCCCCTTGTCGGCATTGACGAAGGCGGCGGCTTCGGCGTCCGGCTGTTTCCTCGGGTCGGCCAGCAGTGCGTCGGCCAGCGGCTCCAGCCCGGCTTCGCGGGCAATCTGGGCCTTGGTGCGGCGCTTCTGCTTATAGGGCAGGTAGAGGTCTTCGAGCCGGGTCTTGGTGTCGGCCTGCTTGATCTGGCGTTCCAGGTCGGGCGTGAGCTTGCCCTGTTCCTGGATGGTCGACAGGATGCTGGCGCGGCGGTCCTCCAGCTCCCGCAGATAGCCCAGCCGCTCCTCCAGGGTGCGGAGCTGGGTGTCGTCCAGGCCGCCGGTCGCCTCCTTGCGGTAACGTGCGATGAAGGGAACGGTCGATCCCTCATCGAGCATGGCGATGGCGGAAGCGACCTGGGACTCGCGGACCGACAGTTCGTCGGCGATGCGCTGGCTGATGGACAGCATGAGGCAGGGATCCTGCGGACTGGTGACGACATGAAAGGGCGTCTGTCATAGCGCGTCAGGGCAGGGCAGCGCCACCCCGCCCTTTCGGCAGAGAACCGGATAGAGCAAAGCCGAAGCGGAACCATTCGGTATGGCTGGTCGCAAAATAGTCGTAGAAGGCGATTTTCTCCATCCCTTCACCCGTTGTTAACCATATTGGTCCTATACCTTTGCTTGCAACTTGGTTGCGTTTCCTCCCGAACCAAACTTATGGGCGGCCCGGCGGCAACAACGCGGGACCGCCCTTTATTTTTGCGACTGGATAGCGCGGTCAGCCCCGCTGGTCAGAAACGGGCCTGGACAGGCAAGCTGCCCCGGCCCTTGGCCCAAAGCTGTCATCGGTGATCAGGCATCGCCCTGATGCCGTATCCCGGCGACAAATTATTTCCATAAGTTTCCTTATGTGTTTTATTTGCTGTGGGCGGGGCAGGCTCTATTTTGCAGTGCAACTTTCTTGCAACCACAATGGCTTACATGTGGTGATCGCTGATGGTCGGGCATTGTGTTGGGCGCCGTTCGTCAGCGGCTGCCTGACGCCAACGCAGACGAGCCATGACCGTCGGCACCGTTCGGCCGCATTCACCCCCAGATCCCGAACCTGATAAGAAGAAGACTGCATAGTGCCGGAAAGGCGAGACGATGAGACCGGAGACGCCCGTGACGATCGCTACCCCAGCCGCGCTGAATCACGCTCCACGGGGTGCAGGCGAATGACCGCATCCACGACGCTGAAGGCCGTGCTGATCGGCAAGGCGGTTCCGTTCGGCAAGCCGGGAGCGCTCAGCGCCATCGGCAAGCGACCGGTCGATACCGCACTCGCCATCGGGACGGCTGGTCTTGCCGGAGACGAGCAGGCCGATCTCCGCCATCACGGCGGACCGGACAAGGCCGTCCATCATTACCCGTTCGACCATTACGCGGCATGGCTGGCCGACCTGCCCTCCCCCGCCCCCTTGCTGGAATCGGTCGGGGCCTTCGGCGAGAACCTGTCGACGCTGGGTCTGACCGAGGACGAGGTCTGCGTCGGCGATGTGTTCCGCATTGGAACGGCGACACTCCAGGTCAGCCAGGGCCGCCAGCCCTGTTGGAAGCTGAACCACCGGTTCGGCGTGAAGGATATGGCGCGCCGGGTGCAGGCCACCGGCCGGACCGGCTGGTATTACCGGGTGCTGGAACCGGGCAGCGCCGCGGCCGGCGACAGCGTCCTGCTGGTCGAGCGCCCCCTGCCCGACTGGTCGCTGGCCCGTATCCTGCGTGCCTTCTATCACGACACCGGCGACGTTCGGACGCTGGCAGGCATCGCGGCGTTGGAGCCGCTCGCTCCCGGCTGGCGCGATCTTGCCCGGCGGCGGGTGGAGAGCGGCAAGGTCGAGGACTGGTCGTCGCGTCTGGGCGAATAGGCGGCCAAACCGTCGGACGTCATACGCCTGTCATGGAGCTGCTGTAGCGTTGCGCGCGGGCGCGAGGTCGTGCCGACGCTGCTTGCCAGAGGAAGCTCCCGTGTACGACATGTCCACACCGAACGCCAATCCGGCGACCGATGCCACCGGCTCCTTTCCGGCCGCGGCACTGGGTTCGTCGATCGTTCGCATCCGCAATTCGGCGGAATCGGATGTGCCGGCGATGCTTGATATCTACAGCTATCACATCCAGCGCGGGCTCGGACCCTACGACATCGAGCCGCCGCATCCGGAAGAACTGAAGCGCCGCCGCAAGGCGATGCTGAAACGGCGTCTGCCGCATCTGGTCGCCGATCTGGATGGGATGGTCGTCGGCTATGCCTATGCCGCCCCCTTCCGCAAGCGGCCGGCCTACCGCTACACGGCGGAACACTCG
This sequence comes from Azospirillum humicireducens, assembly GCF_001639105.2. Lineage (NCBI taxonomy): Bacteria > Pseudomonadati > Pseudomonadota > Alphaproteobacteria > Rhodospirillales > Azospirillaceae > Azospirillum > Azospirillum humicireducens. Next base: position 517,097 of record NZ_CP028903.1, on the reverse strand, counting down.
ATCTACATCCACAAGGACCATCAGGGCCGCGGCATCGGCCGGCTGCTGCTGCCCGCGCTGATCGAGGCCTGCACGGCCGCCGGCTGCCGCCAGATGATCGCGGTGGTGGACAGTGCCAATGCCCCGTCGCTGCGGCTGCATGAATCCTGCGGCTTCGTCCAGGCCGGCATCCTGCGCAATGTCGGCTTCAAGTTCGGACGCTGGACCGACAGTGTTTTCCTGCAACGTGCACTCGGAGCCGCTGACCGCGAGCCGCCGCACGACCATCGCGGAATCCGGACGGCGGCCGAGTAACCGCCGCCACCGGCCCCACCCGCATTTCTTTTCATTCTCCTCCCTGCCCTTCCGGAGACCCGTCGCATGGATTTCTTCCGCCGCTTCAACTTCCTGGTCTGCGCCCCCGCCTTCGAGGTGGACGAGTTGGAGGGCATGCGGCTTCAGCAGATCCTGTCGGAGGTGGAGCGGATGGGCTTCGAGGTGGTCCGCGCCCGCCGGGTCGAGGATGCCGAACTCGCCATCCGCACCGATGCCGCCATCGGCTGCATGATCGTCGATTGGGGCAAGCGCGGGGCCGACGGCAAGCAGGCCTCGCTGATCGCCTTCGCCCGCCAGCGCGGGCTGGAAATGCCGATCATCCTGCTGGTCCGCCGCCAGCGGCTGGAGAATATTCCGGTCGACGTGCTGAATCAGGTCGACGGTTATATCTTCCTGGCCGAAGAAACGCCGGAATTCATCGCCAAGAATCTGGTCAGCAGGCTGAAGCAGTATGCCGACACGCTGAAGACTCCCTTTTTCGGAGCGCTCGTCGATTACGCGGAAGAGGGCAACCAGCTCTGGACCTGCCCCGGCCACAATGGCGGCATTTTCTACAGCCGCAGCCCGATCGGCCGCATCTTCGTCGAGCATCTGGGCGAGGCGGTCTTCCGCGACGACATCGACAATTCGGTGCTGGAGATGGGCGACCTGCTGGTCCATGAGGGACCGGCTCTGCAGGCCCAGAAGGAGGCCGCCCGCATCTTCGGTGCGGAGCGAACCTATTTCGTGCTGAACGGCACCTCGGCCTCGAACAAGATCGTGCTGTCGGCGCTGGTGGCGGAGGACGACCTCGTGCTGTTCGACCGGAACAACCACAAGGCGGCCCATCACGGCAGCCTGTTCCTGGGCGGCGGCATTCCGATCTTCCTGGAGACGGAGCGCAACGCCCACGGTCTGATCGGCCCCATCGACCCGCAGGCACTCGACGAGGAGGCGATCCGCGAGCGCATCCGCCGCAACCCGCTGGTCAAGGACCCCGACGCCTGGAAGCGCGAACGCCCCTTCCGCGCCGCGGTGATCCAGCAATGCAGCTACGACGGCACCATCTACAACGCCCAGATGATGCTGGAGCGGATCGGCAAGCTCTGCGACTATATCCTGTTCGACGAGGCCTGGGCCGGCTTCCTGAAGTTCCACCCGCTGTTCAAGGGCCATTTCGCCATGGGGCTGGAAGGGCTGCATGACGGCCATCCCGGCATCATCGCCACCCAGTCCACCCACAAGCAACTGGCCAGCTTCTCCCAGGCCTCGCAGATCCATGTGAAGGACAACCACATCAAGGGCCAGCGCCGCCGGGTCGAGCATCGCCGCTTCAACGAGACCTTCCTGCTGCACGCCTCGACCTCGCCCTTCTACCCGCTGTTCGCCTCGCTGGATGTCGGCGCGCAGATGATGAAGGGGCGGTCGGGCGAGATCCTTTGGGACGACACGATCCGGCTGGGCGTCGAGCTGCGCAAGAAGATCCGCGCCATCCGCCGCGAGTTCGAGGAGCGCGAGAGCGATCCGGCCAAGCGCTGGTTCTTCGATCCCTTCGTTCCCGACCGCGTCACCCGCAACGGTGTCGAGACCGCGTGGGAGGATGTGCCGACCGACGAACTGGCGACCGACGTGCGGCACTGGGAATTTGCCCCCGGCGCCCACTGGCACGGCTTCCAGCATGTGGAGCCGGGCTATGCCATGACCGACCCCAACAAGCTGACCCTGCTGACCCCCGGTTTCGACCGCCACAGCGGCGCCTATGGCGACCACGGCATCCCGGCCCCGGTGGTGGCGCAATACCTGCGCGAGAACCGCATCGTCCCGGAGAAGAACGACCTCAATTCCCTGCTGTTCCTGCTGACGCCGGGGGTGGAATCGAGCAAGGCCGGCACTCTGCTGAGCGGTCTGGTCGCCTTCAAGCGGCTGCACGACGACAACGCCCCGCTGGAGGAGGTCATCCCCGAATTCGTCGCCAAGCGGCGCGCCCATTACATCGGCCGGCGCCTGCGCGACCTCTGCGCGGAAATGCACGCATTCTACCGCGAGAAGAACACCAGCGCCCTGCAGCGCGCCATCTTCCGGCCGGAGCATCTGCCGACCATGGCGATGCCGCCACGCGAGGCGACGCGCCATCTGGTGCGCAACAACGTGGATTACCTGCCCATCGACGAGATCGACGGCCGCATCGCCACCACCCTGTGGGTGGTCTATCCGCCGGGCATCGCCACCATCGTCCCCGGCGAACGGCTGGACGCGCGGGCCAAGCCGATGATCGACTATCTGAAGGTCTTCCAGGAAAGCGCCAACCGCTTCCCCGGCTTCGACAACGAGATCCAGGGCCTGTATCGCGAGACCGACGCCAACGGCGTGATCCGTTACTTCACCTATGTGGTGAGGGAGTGAGCGGGTCTCTCCCTATCCCTTCGCCGTCGAGGTGAGGCGGAATTGCGCAACAGTCCGAAAGCCTGATCTTCAAGCCGCCGCAACAGCACGCAACCCATATCCGGATTTCCGAACGCCCCTCGCGAGGCGCGTTCGGAAATCCGAACAGCGGCGGCTCTGACCAACAATGGAACCGCATAGTTCCAACAGCTTAGCAGGCTGGCCGGCAAGGGCGGGCACTGGCACGCCGGTTGCTCCTTACGGGTCGCGTCCCGCGCAGACGGGGCGGACTCAAATCACGGGAGCGAAACGTCCGATGCCTGCCACAACGCGCACCGAACACGACCTGCTGGGCGACCGCGAGATTCCGGCCGATGCCTATTTCGGGGTCCACACCCTGCGCGCTGTCGAGAATTTCCCCATCACCGGCACTCCGATTTCCCATTACCCCGATCTGGTACGGGCGCTGGCCGAGATCAAGATGGCCGCCGCCCGCGCCAACCATGAATTGGGACTGCTGGGCGCCGAACGGGCCGAGGCCATCGTCGCCGCCTGCCGCGAGATCCGCGCCGGAAAGCTGCACGACCAGTTCGTGGTCGACGTGATCCAGGGCGGGGCCGGCACATCGACCAACATGAACGCCAACGAGGTGATCGCCAACCGCGCCCTGGAGATCCTGGGCCATGGCCGTGGCGATTATGCCCATCTGCACCCTAACGAACACGTCAACATGGGCCAGTCCACCAACGACGTCTATCCGACGGCGCTGAAGCTGGCGACCTACAGCGGCATCTTCCGGCTGGTGGAGGCGATGGGTCATCTGCGCGCCGCCTTCCAGCGCAAGGCCGACGAGTTCCGCGACATCCTGAAGATGGGCCGCACCCAGTTGCAGGATGCCGTGCCGATGACGCTGGGCCAGGAATTCTCCACCTACGCCGTCATGCTGGCCGAGGACGAGGAGCGGCTGAAGGAGGCCGCGCTGCTGATCCGCGAGATCAACCTGGGCGCCACCGCCATCGGCACCGGCATCAACGCCCATCCCCGCTATGCCGCGCTGGCCTGCCGCCATCTGGCCGAGATCAGCGGCGTTCCGGTGGTCACCGCCCCCAATCTGGTGGAGGCGACGCAGGATTGCGGCAGCTTCGTCCAGCTGTCGGGCGTGCTGAAGCGGGTGGCGGTGAAGCTGTCCAAGACCTGCAACGACCTGCGCCTGCTGTCGAGCGGCCCGCGCGCCGGCTTCGGCGAGATCAACCTGCCGCCGCGTCAGGCCGGCTCGTCGATCATGCCGGGCAAGGTCAATCCGGTGATCCCGGAGGTGGTCAACCAGATCGCCTTCGAGGTGATCGGCAACGACATGACCGTCACCTTCGCCGCCGAAGCCGGACAGCTGCAATTGAACGCCTTCGAACCGATCATCGCGCACAGCCTGTTCAAGAGCATCACCCACCTGCGCCAGGGCTGCATCGTGCTGGCCGACCGCTGCGTCGACGGCATCACCGCCAACCGGGAGCATCTGGAAGCCGGCGTGCGCAACTCCATCGGCATCGTCACCGCGCTGAACCCCTACATCGGCTACGCCAACGCCACCGAAGTGGCGGCGGAGGCCCATCGCACCGGCAAGGGCGTCGCCGAGCTGGTGGAGGCGCGCGGCCTGATGACCGCCGCCGCCCTGGCCGAGGTTCTGCGGCCGGAGGTTCTGACCCAGCCGCGTCTGCCGGCCACCGCCGGCTGACCGTTCCGCCCCCCGGTCCACGGCCCCGCAAAGGGCCGGCGGGCCGGGACCCAATCGACCGTACCCCGGCCGGCGCGTGAGGCGGGCGGGACAGGTGAGGTAGTAGGACCATGAACAAACAGACGACGCTGATCATCGTCGCCATGCTGCTGGGCATCGTCACCGGCTATGTCTGCAACAGCATGTTCGACCCGGCCGCCGCCAAGACCATCGCCAGCTATTTCGCGATGGTGACGGACATCTTCCTGCGCCTGATCAAGATGATCATCGCGCCCCTCATCTTCTCCACCCTGGTCGCCGGCATGGCCGGCATGGGCGACGCCCGCACCGTCGGCCGCATCGGCGGCAAGGCGGTCGGCTGGTTCCTGATGGCTTCCTTCGTCTCGCTGTTCATCGGGCTGGTCTTCGCCAACCTGCTGCATCCGGGCGCCAATGTCGGCGTGCCGCTGCCGGATACCGCGGCCAGCGCCGGGCTGAAGACCTCGGCCCTGAACCTGAAGGATTTCCTGACCCACGTCTTCCCGCGCAATTTCTTCGAGGCGATGGCGAACAACGAGATCCTGCAGATCCTGATCTTCTCGATCTTCGTCGGCCTCGCCATCGGCCAGCTGCGCGACACCAAGGCCGGCCTGCTCGCCCGCTCGATCGAAGAGGTCGTGCCGGTGATGCTGAAGGTCACCGGCTATGTCATGCTCTTCGCCCCCATCGGCGTCTTCGCCGCCGTCGCCAACGTGGTGACGACCCAGGGGCTGAGCGTTCTGGCGGTCTACGGCAAGTTCATGGGCAGCTTCTATGTGGCCCTGGCCGTGCTGTGGGCGGTGCTGATCTTCGCCGGCTTCATCGTGCTGAAGGGCGATGTGTTCCGTGTGGTCAAGGCCATGCGCCAGCCGATGCTGCTGGGCTTCTCCACCGCGTCCAGTGAATCGGCCTATCCGCGGGTGATGGAGGAGCTGAAGACCCTGGGTGTGCGTGAGCGGGTGATCGGCTTCGTCCTGCCGCTCGGCTATTCCTTCAACCTCGACGGTTCGATGATCTACACGGCCTTCGCGTCGCTGTTCATCGCCCAGGCCTATGGCATCCCGCTGACGCTGGAACAGCAGATCGTCATGCTGCTGGTGCTGATGGTGTCGAGCAAGGGCATCGCCGGCGTTCCGCGGTCGTCGCTGGTCGTCGTGGCCGCCGTTCTGCCGATGTTCAACCTGCCGGAGGCCGGCGTGCTGCTGATCATGGGCATCGACCACTTCCTCGACATGGGCCGTACCGCCACCAACGTTCTCGGCAATGGCATCGCCACCACGGTGGTCGCCAAGTGGGAAGGCGCAATCGGCGAGGAGGACGAGGAGGACGAGGCGCCCCTGCCCGCCCCGGCAGCGGCGGAGTAAGCGGGACGCCGCAGTCCTCAAGGCAGGCGGGCAATGGGAGGGGGGCTTCTGCTATGATGCGGCTGTCCCCGCCCCTGCCCGCCTTTTTCATGCCGATCGCACGCCGCCTCCGCACCATCGGTCTTCTCCTGCCGGTCATCGCCGGGTTGGCCCTGTTCGCCGGGCTGGCGGGCTTCCGCGTCAGCGAGGGGATGGGGCTGGCCGCCCTGCGGGAGACCGGGCGCCACCGGCTCGACCTCTATGCCGAGAGCCTGGAACGGGAGATCGACAAATACGCCTATTTCCCGGCCACGCTGGGGTTGGAGCGCGACGTTCTCGACCTCGTGACCGGGCGAGCACCGCTGGCCTGGGGGCTGAACCGCTATCTTGAGCGGCTGAACGAGCGGGCGGGCACCCTGTCGATCTATGTGCTGAACCGCCAGGGCCGGGTGGTGGCCGCCAGCAACTGGAACCGCCCCGACAGCTTCATCGGCGAGGATCTGTCCTACCGCCCCTATTTCATCGAGGCCGCCGCCGGCCGCCAGGGCCGTCTGTTCGGCGTCGGCACCACGCGGGGCGAGGCCGGCTATTACCTGTCCTCGCCGCTGGCGGAAGACGGCGCCATCGTCGGCGTCGCGGTGGTGAAGGTCAGCCTGGAGCAGCTGGAACAATCCTGGTCCACGGTGGAGGCGCCGGTCCTTGTCACCGACGAGAACGGCGTCGTGATCCTGGCCTCCGTGACCTCGTGGAAATTCACCTCCCTGCGGGCGATGGACGAGCCGACGCGCCGGCATTTCGAGCGGACCCTGCAGTACAATGCCCACCCGTTGCCGCCGCTGGGGCTGACGCCACTGGACCGCATCGCGCCCGACGCGGAACTGGTGCGGCTCGCCGGCCCGGCGGACGGAGAGGCGGAGACGACGGGCGTGTTCCCGGTCAGCGGCAGCTTCCTGGCCCAGACGGCGCCGCTGCACGGCACCGGCTGGACGATGACCGTGCTGTCGCCGGCCTCGGACATCACCGGCATGGCCTGGACCCGTGCGGCACTGGCGGCGGTCGGCAGCGCCTTCCTCGGCATCCTGCTGTTGATGTGGGTGCAGCGCCGCGGCCATCTGCGCGACCTCGAACGCAAGGTGGAGGAGCGCACCCGCAATCTGCGCGCCGCCCAGGACGAGCTGGTGCATGCCGGCAAGCTGGCGGTGATCGGCCAACTCTCCGCCGGGCTGGCGCATGAGCTGAACCAGCCGCTGGCGGCACTGCGCACCCTGTCGGGCAACACGGTCAAGTTCCTCCAACGGGGCAACCTCGATGCGGCCCAAGGCAATCTGGAACGCATCGCCCAACTGGTGGATGCCATGGGCGCCCTGACCAGCCAGCTGAAATCCTTCGCCCGCAAATCCTCGGGCGCCCCCCGCCCTGTGGCGGTGCGGCGGCCCATCGACAACGCGCTGTTCCTGCTGGAGCAGCGGCTGCGGCGCTCCGGCGTCGCCGTGCAGCTGGAGGTGCCGGAGGATGTCGCGGCACTGTGCGATCCCAACCGGTTGGAGCAGGTGGCGATCAATCTGGTCGCCAATGCCCTGGACGCGCTGGCCGGACGGAAGGACGGCAGGCTGACCCTGACGGCGCGGACGGAGGATGGCCGGACCCGCATCCAGGTGGCGGACAATGGCCCCGGCCTGTCCGAGGAGGTGCTTCCCCGCCTGTTCGAACCCTTCTTCACCACCAAGGAGACGGCGAAGGACGGGAACAGGGAGGGCAGCGGCGGTCTTGGCTTGGGGCTTGCCATCTCGGCCGGGATCGTGCGTGACTTCGGCGGCACCCTGAGCGGGGCGAACGGTGCCGATGGCGGGGCGGTCTTCACCATCGACCTCCCCGCCGCCGCCCTGCCCGCCGACCCGACCACCATCCTGGCTGAAGACCTCGCATGTCCGACACTTCCTCCGCCGCCCTGAAGGTTCTGATCGTTGAGGACGACCCGAACGTCAGCCTCGGTTGCCAGCAGGCGCTGGAGCTGGAGGACATTCCGACCCAGGCGGTGGACAGCGCGGAGAAGGCGCGGCGGCTGGTGGCGGACGGCTTTCCCGGCGTGGTCGTCACCGACATCCGCCTGCCGGGCATGGACGGGATGGACCTGCTGTCCGCCCTGCTTGCCGTCGATGCGGATCTGCCGGTGGTGTTGATGACCGGCCATGGCGACGTGTCGATGGCAGTTCAGGCGATGAAGCTGGGCGCCCACGACTTCATCGAGAAGCCCTTCTCCCCCGACTATCTGGTCGAGGTGGTGCGGCGGGCGCTGGACAAGCGGCGGCTGACGCTGGAGGTGCGCGAGCTGCGCGCCCGGCTGCAGAACCGCGACAGCATCGAAGCGCGGCTGGTCGGCGGATCGCCCCAGATGGCGCGGGTGCGCCGGTTGATCGGCGACCTTGCCAGCTCCGCCGCCGACGTGCTGATCCATGGCGAGACCGGTTCCGGCAAGGAACTGGCGGCGCGCTGCCTGCATGACGCCAGTCCGCGCCGTGCCGGCAACTTCGTCGCCATCAATTGCGGCGGCCTGCCGGACAGCCTGATCGACAGCGAGATTTTCGGGCATGAGGCCGGAGCCTTCACCGGGGCCGGCAAGCGCCGGATCGGCAAGGTGGAGCATGCCAACGGCGGCACGCTGTTCCTCGACGAGATCGAGAGCATGCCGATGCCGGTGCAGATCAAGTTCCTGCGGGTCCTTCAGGAACGCACGCTGGAACGGCTGGGCTCCAACACGCCGATCCATGTCGATTGCCGGGTGGTCGCCGCGACCAAGGTGGATCTGCGCGAACTGGCCGACCGCGGGCAGTTCCGTGCCGACCTCTATTACCGGCTGAATGTCGCCAACCTGCCGCTGCCGCCCCTGCGCGAGAGGCGCGAGGACATCCCGTTGCTGTTCGAACAGTTCGCCCTGCAGGCCGCCGCCCGCCATGGCCGCCCGGTGCCGCCGCCGGATGCGGAGCGGATGCGGCGGCTGATGGCCTATGACTGGCCCGGCAATGTGCGCGAACTGCACAATGTCGCCGACCGCTGTGTGCTGGGCATCGAACAGGGTTTCCCCCCTTTCGCCTCAGCCCATCCCGCGACCGCCCGGCCGCTGGCCGAGGCGGTCGAGGCCTTCGAACGCGCGCTGATCGCCGACACGCTGCGCCGCACCGGCCACAGCCTCGCCCGTGCAGCGGAGGAGTTGCAGATCGCAAAAACCACGCTGCACGACAAGATCAGGAAATACGGCCTGTCGTGACGGACCCGTGCCCGATCAGTGCGAGGCGCCGGCCAGCGCTGCGGCGTAGCGTTCGGCCAGCAGCGGGCTGGCGGCGGCACAGGCCTCCGCGACGAGGCGGGAGCCTTCGACATAGGCCTCCGCCCGCTCCACGCTCCAGGACAGCGGGCGTTCCACCGCCAGCGCCTTCAGAATCGAGATCTGCTCGGCCAGCTTGATGCGCTTGGCCCCATCGGGCGCCGCGGAGAGGCGGGCGGCTTGAAGCGCCTTGCGTTCGGCAATCGCCCGGCCGACATCCTCCGGCGCGTCGCTGACGGCGGCCACGAGGTCGGCGACCTCAGGCCCGAAGCGGTCGGCCAGTTCGGCGATGGTGGTCAGCCCATCCTCGACCGCGTCGTGGAGCCAGGCGGCGGCGATCTCCGCCGGCGTGCCGCCGGCCTGGGCCACCAGCTCGGCGGTCTCCGACAGATGCGAGACGAAGGGCGTGCGCGCCCGGTCGGGGCGGAAGGTGCCGTCGTGCAGGGCAGCCGCATGGCGCAGCGCCGCCGTGATCAGTTCATTGTTGTCAGACATCTGGTCTCCTCCGTGCCGCGGGGCGGGCGGCGACTTCGCCGTTGTCCGCCCAGGCGGCGACAGTGCGCCTATGGTCCGCTGCGGGGGCTTCGCTGCGGGGAGAAGCGGCTGCAGGGTCTCCGACGGTCCGATCAGGCGGCGCGCGCCATCGGCAGGCGGCGGCAGCCCGTCTCGAACATGTGCAGCCGGGTCCGGAGATGGTCGGCCGTCACGCAGTCGAAGTCCAGAACTTCGGCCGGCGGCAGATCGCCGCGGATCCGCATGTGGATGGCCGCCTTGCCGTCATGGGTCAGATGCAGGTCGAAGCTGCCGACCAGCCGGTGCAGCCCCTCGCCATGGTCTTCGCCATGATGGACGCGATAGAGCAGTTGCGCCCCGCCGTCACGATCCGCCAGCTCGACGGTGCCCACATCGGCCATGCGCCGTGCAAGCGCGTCCGCTTCGCTGTGCAGGCGTGCGACCACGCGGGCGAAGCTGGCATGGATGTCGGCGTCCAGCGGCTCATGGTCGAGCGCGCGCTGGGCCGGGGCGACCGACCAGCGGTGGGACGAAGTCTCGGTATTCATTGGAAAAGCACTCCTCGGGGGGAGGCGTGGACGGGCCGATCCCGGCGCGTCTCCCGTTCCGATTCCTTATCATGCTGCATCGCAGCACGGGGGCGCGACAAATCGTCAAGTGGTATGACCAGTCGGCAAAGCTGCCCTGTGATCACGCCGCCATCGCCAGTTCCGGGGCGAGCCGGCGTGCATCGGCGATCAGCGCCGCCGTCAGCGGCGGCTGCGGGTCGCGGCGGGCGACCACGAGGCCGATCAGGGTGGACAGTTCCGGGGCCACGATGGGGACGGCGCGGATGGTCGGGGGCAGCAACAGCGAATCCGCCATGATCCGCGGCATGATCGTCGACCACATGCCGGTGCAGAGGTGGTTGGTCAGCACGACGATGGAGTTGGATTCCAGCATCGGTTCGGCATGCACGCCCGCCTCGGCGAAGGCGCGGTCGATGATGCGGCGGTTCTGCATGTTGGCGTTCAGCAGGCAGAGCGGAACGGTCGCCGCCTCCTCCCAGGTCACGCTGTCCCGCGCACCGAAAGGGCCGTCCACCGAGGTGATCAGGTGATAGCGCTCGTGATAGAGCGGCACCTCGTCCACATTGCCCAGCGGTTCGTTGTCGAGATAGGTGATGCCGGCCTCCGCCTCCAGATTCTCCAGCCGCGACAGGATCTCGGTGGAGCTGTGGGACGCGATGGTGATCTTGATGCCGGGATGCATCGACCAGACGGTGGCGGTCAGACGCTGGACCATGGGCAGCGCCGTCGGCACCACCACCAGCCGAAGCGTGCCGGTCAGCCCCTGCTTCATCGTCTCGATGTCGGCGCGCATCGCCTTGTAGTCGCCGACGATGCGCCGCGCCCAGTCCAGAACCCGTTCCCCTTCCGGAGTGAAGCCGATGAAGCGGGCGCCACGGTCGACCAGCGGCACGCCCATGGTCGATTCCAGTTGTTTGATCGCCGCGGACAGGTTGGGCTGCGACACCCCGCAGACCTGCGCCGCGCGGCCGAAATGCTTCTCGGTGGCCAGCGCGATCAGAAATTCCAGCTTTTCCTGCATGCCGGGGCTCCTCCCACCACGTTGGGCACCGCGTGGATCGGGAACTTTTCAATCACGACCCGAGCAACATCATTGATACGAATCAAACGCTCACGTCTCCGCGCGGGCTGCCGCAGCGGCAATGCGACGCATCGTAGGCGCACGAAGAGTCACGCTCACGACACCTCCATCTCGACCAATCGGAATCCCTCCCCTGGGGGCCGGTCGATCCGCAGGTCGGCCCCCTCCAGGAAGGTGTCGCGGCTGAGCAGGTCGAAGGCATGACGCAGGGCGTCGGGCTGCACCCGGCTGGTTCGGCCGACCGACAGGCTGACGCGCACCACCCGGTCGAACGGATTGGCCTCCCGCGCCTTCATTGCCTGTTCCAGCAGGGATTGGCAAAGGGCGATCTCATGCATGGGCGGTGTCCTTCGAAAACGCGATGGATCCCCTCTCTCCCCGCTCTCACGCAAACTTCGTTTGAGCGAGAGCGGGGAGAGAGGGGGATTTCCCAAAACATCACGCGTAGGCTGGGGCCTTCTTCGTCGCGCGGGTCACCGCGTTGCTGAGGCCGCCCTTCAGCTTCGCATATTCCTGCTGGACGTAATTCTCGGCCCAGACCTGATCGGCGATCGGCTCGACCCGGACGGCGGCATACTTGTATTCCGGCGTCTTGGCGATGGGATCGACCGCGTGGATGGTCAGCTCGTTGCAGGCGCCGATCCACCACTGGTAGGTCATATAGACGGCCCCCTTGTTGGTGCGGTCGGTGACGCTGGCGCGGGTGATCACCTTGCCGCGGCGCGACGACACCCAGACCAGCTCCTGGTCGCGGATGCCCAAGGCCTTGGCGTCCTTGGGATTGATGGTGACATAGCCGGGCTCGTCGGCCAGCGTCTGCAGGGCGGCGCAATTGCCGGTCATCGAGCGGCAGGAGTAATGGCCGACCTCGCGCACCGTGCAGAGGATCAGCGGGAACTCCTCGGTCAGCTGGTCCTGCGGCGGACGCCATTCGGTGGCGAACAGCAGCCCCTTGCCGCCCGGCCGCTGAAAGACGTTGCCCTCATAGAGATACTTGGAGCCCGGCGAATCGAGGTCGCGGCAGGGCCAAGGCACCGCGCCCAGCCCCTCCATCTTCTCGTAGGTGGCGCCGTAGAAGATCGGGCAGAGCTCGCGCAGCTCGTCCCAGATCTGCCTGGTGTTGTCGTAATGCATGGGATAGCCCATCGCGGTGGCGAGCAGGCTGATGATCTCCCAGTCATGCTTGACGTCGCCCTTGGCGTCCACCGCCTTGGTGAAGCGCTGGAAGCTGCGGTCGGCGGCGCTGAACACGCCCTCATGCTCGCCCCAGGAGGTCGCCGGCAGGATCAGGTCGGCGAACATCGCCGTCTTGGTCATGAAGATGTCCTGGACGATGACGAACTCCATCGCCTCGAAGCCCTTGCGCACCTGGGTCAGGTCGGGTTCGGTCTGGGCCGGATCCTCGCCCATCACATACATCGCCTTCAATTTGCCCGTTTCCGCCAGATGCGGCACGTCGGTCAGGCGGCAGCCGATCTGGTCGGGCAGCGAGTCGACACCCCAGGCCTTGGCGAACTTGGCGCGGATCTCCGGGTCGGTGACCTTCTGGTAGCCGGGGAACTCGGTCGGCAGCACGCCCATGTCGCAGCTGCCCTGGACATTGTTCTGGCCGCGCACCGGACCGACGCCGACATTCGGACGGCCGAGATTGCCGGTCAGCAGCGCCAGCCCCGACAGCCCCTTCACCACATCGACGCCCTGGCCCCACTGGGTGACGCCCATGCCCCACAGGATGGTGGCGGACGGCGCAGCGGCATAGATGCGCATCGCCTCGCGGATGTCGTCGGCCGGCAGGCCGGTGATCGCCTCGGCGTATTCGGGGGTGTATTTGTCGACGATCTTCTTGTACTCGTCGAAACCCTCCGTGTAATTGGCGACATACTCCTTGTTGTAGAGCCCTTCATTGATCAGGACATTGGCGAAGGCATTGACCAGCGCCATGTTGGAACCGTTGTTCAGCGGCAGCCACAGGTCGGCCAGACGCGCCGTCTCGATCTTGCGCGGATCGCAGACGATGATCTTGGCGCCGCGCTCCTTGGCCTTGATGATGCGCTTGGCGATCACCGGATGGCTGTCGGCGACGTTGTAGCCGAAGACCAGGACGCATTTGGTGTGCTCGATCTCGGGAATCGAATTGCTCATGGCGCCGTTGCCCAGCGTCACCTGCAATCCGGCGACCGACGGGCCGTGGCAGACGCGCGCGCAATTGTCGACATTGTTGGTGCCGAGAACCGCGCGGGTGAATTTCTGCATCACATAGTTGGTCTCGTTGCCGGTGCCGCGCGACGAGCCGGTGGTCATGATCGAATCGGGACCGTATTTGGCCTTGATCTCGCCCAGCTTCTTCGCCGCGTACTGGATCGCCTCGTCCCATGACACCGCCTCGAACGCGGCGTCGCGCGAGCGACGCAGCATCGGGTTGCGCAGGCGCGGCGTCAGAATCTTGGTGTCGTTGATGAAGTCATAGCCGAAATAGCCCTTGAGGCAGAGTTCTCCTTCATTGGTGACGCCGTTGAGGGGTTCGGCACCGACGACCTTCCCGCCCTCGACCAGCAGATTCAGTTTGCAGCCCGTACCGCAGTAGGGGCAGACCGCCATATGCTTTTCCATCTCGACCTCGGTGTTCGCTCGATTGTGCCGGCCGTGTGCCGGCCGCAGTGATGGGGGGATGGCCGTGGCTCAGGCCGCGACTTCGGCGGCTTCCAGGGCGGCGCGCTCGCGGCGGCGGCGCAGGGTCTCGTCCATCGCCTCCCGGTCCATCAGGGTCAGGGCGCTGGTCGGGCAGACCGAAACGCAAGCCGGGCCGGCATCGCCACGCTCGATGCACAGGTCGCATTTGTGCGCCTGCGCCTTGACGCCCAGGCTGAGCGTCATGCCGGCGAACTGCCGGACCGCCGGCACCGTCACCACGTCCATGACGCCGAACGGGCAGGCCAGCACGCAGTTCTTGCAGCCCAGGCAGCGCTCCTGCTCCACCTGCACGCTGTGCTGGCGGTAGACGATGGCGTTGTTCGGGCAGGCGTTGACGCAGGGTGCGTCCTCGCAATGGTGGCACATCACCGCGGTGCTGACGTCGGCCGTCCTCACCATGCGAATGCGCGGCTTGAAGGTGTCCGGCGCCAGTCCTTCGACGCCGGCCCCTTCGGAATGGGCAAGCGCACAGGCGACCTCGCATGTGCGGCAACCGATGCACTTGCTCGGGTTGGCAGTGACGAATCTGTTCATTCCCGTCGTCCTTGTTGGCAGCCGGAGGGGGGCCGTCGGACGGCCCCGTCCCGGCATCGCTTCACTGTTCCCTGGCGTTGCGCGCCGGTTGGCCGCTGCGGGCACCGGTGGCTTCACGTCCGATTGAAATCGCTTATCGCTCGATCTTTAAAAGTAATCGACGCCGATAAGCCGACCCTATCGAGTATCTTCTCTTTCTTATCAGAATTTCCGGGACGCCATCCGACAGTAAACACGGTCCATGACACCCGGCCTTTGTGTCGCGCACCTTATACCCACTTTTTTTATGTGTCTAGTTGACATCGCGTCACCCAGGGGAATAGCGTAGACAAGTCAACGGCGACATCACTCAAGTCCGCCGAGATGACAAAGATTCGCAACAGCTGGCTCTCCTTCTGCCAGACCGCCGGTGAGAACAGGCGGTCTGGGGGCGTGTGCGAGCCAATACTGTCCTCTTATTGGCCGATCAGGTTTTCTTATCGGGATTTTGAAAGCCCGCCGAGCTCCTGGTCGCTCCACTCGACGCACCCGCCCGGGAAGCCGGAGGTCTGGACATGAATCGCTTCGTTATCGCGGAACCGAGAAAATGCATCGGGTGCAACACCTGCATGGCGGCCTGCACCGAGGCACACAAGAAACAGGGGCTGCAGGCGCATCCCCGGCTGACCGTCATGCGGATCGGCGACGACACCGGCCCCGTCCTCTGCCATCAGTGCGAGGACGCGCCCTGTGCCCGCGTCTGTCCGGTCAACGCCATCACCCATGCCGCCGACGCCATCCTGCTCGATGAGCAGGCCTGCATCGGCTGCAAGATGTGCGCGCTGGCCTGCCCGTTCGGTGCCATCACGCCCAGCGGCACCGGGATCGCCGGCGTCGCCGGCATCGCCACCGCGACGCCCAGCCATTCGGCGGCGCTCGATCCGCTGCTGGCCTGGGACATCGGCGTGCGCAGCGTGGCGGTGAAATGCGACCTTTGCGCCTTCTCCGGCGACGGCCCGGCCTGCGTGCGCGTGTGCCCGACCGCCGCCCTTTACGCGGCAGACGCCGATGCCACCCGCCAGGCTGCCGCCGTCAAGCGCACGCTGGCCGCGGCGGCACCGGTCAGTCCTGAAACGCCGCTCGCCTCGCTGGAGGGGCTGGACCCATGATTCCACTCTCCCTGCTCATCATGTCGCTGCTGCTGTCCTGCGGCGGCGCCATCCTCTGCCTCCTCCTGAAGCATCGGGAGGGGGACATCCGTCTTGGCGGCAGCGGCGTCGGCATCGCCGCGGCGCTTGCCGGGCTCGGCGCCGGGCTGACCGCCATCGGCGCCGGCCAACCGGCCGTGCTCGACGCCGCCGGCCCCTACCCCTTCGCCCATTTCGTCCTGCGGCTCGACCCGCTGGCCGGCCTGATGATCGCGGTCATCTCGCTCTTGTCGCTGGTCGCCTGGATCTACGGCTTCGCCTATGTGCGCGAATATGCCGGGCGCGGCGTCGGGGCGATGGGCTTCTTCATGAATGCCTTCATCGCGTCGATGATGCTGGTGGTGGCGGCCGACAACGGCTTCTGGTTCCTCATCTTCTTCGAGATGATGTCGCTGGCCTCCTATTTCCTGGTCATCTTCGACCAGGATGACGAGGCGGTGGGCGCCGGCTTCCTCTATTTCCTGGTCGCCCATGGCGGCTCGGTGCTGATCATGGCCGCCTTCTTCCTGATGGCGAACCAGGCCGGCAGCTTCGATTTCGCCGCCTTCCGCGCCCATCCGCTGCCGGCCCCGCTGGACAGCGTCGCCTTCCTGCTGGCCTTCATCGGCTTCGGCGCCAAGGCCGGCATGATCCCGCTGCACATCTGGCTGCCGCGCGCCCATCCGGCCGCCCCATCGCACGCCTCGGCGCTGATGTCGGGCGTGATGATCAAGATCGGCGTCTTCGGCATCGTCAAGGTCGGCATCGACCTGCTGGGCGCCAGCGCCGGGCCGGCGATGCTGGGCTGGGGCCTGCTGGTGCTGGCCTTCGGCGCGGTGTCGTCGGTGCTAGGCGTCGTCTATGCCCTGGCCGAGCACGACATCAAGAAGCTGCTCGCCTACCACTCGGTCGAGAATATCGGCATCATCCTGCTGGGCGTCGGCACCGGCATGATCGGCATGGCGCTGCACCAGCCGGTGCTGGCGGTGCTGGGCCTGATGGCCGGCCTCTATCACCTGCTGAACCATGCGGTGTTCAAGGGCCTGCTGTTCCTCGGCGCCGGCTCCACCATCTTCCGCATGCACACCAAGGACATGGAGAAGATGGGCGGGCTGGCCCGTACCATGCCCTGGACCGCCCTGTCCTTCCTGGTCGGCGCGCTGGCCATCTCGGCGATCCCGCCGCTGAACGGCTTCGTGTCGGAATGGTACACCTACCAGGCGCTGTTCGCCGCGGCGCTGGACGGCACCCCGCTGGTGAAGTTCGCCGCCCCCATCGCCGCCGTCATGCTGGCGCTGACCGGCGCGCTGGCGGTGATGTGCTTCGTCAAGGCCTACGGCATCATGTTCGCAGGCGCACCGCGCAGCCATCATGCCGAGGAGGCGCGCGAGGCGCCGGCCGCGATGGTCGCCGGCATGGCGGTGCTGGCCGTCGCCTGCGTGGCACTCGGCCTGCTGGCTCCGCTGGTGGCGCCGGTGATGGGCCGCATCGCGGCGGCGACCATCGGCACCGATCCGGTGACGCTGGCGGTCGGCGCCACATTGCTGCCGGGCGATGCCCAGCAGGCGACGCTTTCCACCCCGCTGATCGCCATCCTGCTGATCGCCATGGCCTTCCTGCCCATCGCGCTGAAGGCGGCCTTCGCGGCCAAGCGCGGCGGCGACCGCAAGGTGGCGGCTGCCTGGGCGGCTGGCTATCTGCCGGACCAGCACATGCCCGCCAGCGCCGGCGGCTTCGCCCAACCGATCCGCATGTTCTTCGCCCCGCTCTACAGCATGCGCCAGGCGATTGCCGGACGCTGGACCGGCGTCGCCCATGGCTTCGAGCGGGTGGTCACGCTGGCGCGGCGCACCGAACCGCTGGCCGACCGCAGCGTCATCGCCCCGATCGCCGGTGCGGTCGATGCCAGCGGCAAGTGGCTGCAGATCATCCAGGCCGGCGATTTCCGCATCTACTGCCTCTACATCGTCGCGGCGCTGATCGCGCTGCTGGCGCTGGCCGTCTGACGGGAGGACGCCATGCTGACCTTCTCACACCTGATCCTGGGACTGTTCCAGGCGCTCCTCCTGCTCGCCGCGGCCCCGCTGGTCTCCGGCCTGTCGCGCATGGTCCGGGCAAAGCTGCACACCCGCCACGGGCCGGGCCTGCTGCAGGACTATCGCGACATCGCCAAGCTGCTGACCCGCCAGGATTTGACCCCGCCCAACAGCGGCTTCGCCTTCCGAGCGATGCCGGCGGTGATGCTGACGACGGTGCTGGTCATCGCCATGGGCATCCCGATGCTGACCCGCTTCACGCCGGTGGCGCCCATCGGCGACCTGATCACGGTCATCTATCTGTTCGCGCTCGCCCGCTTCTTCTTCTCGCTGTCCGGCATCGACAGCGGCAGCTCCTTCTCCGGCATCGGCGGCAGCCGCGAGCTGACCATGGGCGTGCTGGTGGAGCCGGTGATGCTGCTGTCGCTGTTCGTAGCGGCCCTGCTGGCCGGCTCGACCAACCTCGGCGCCATCGGCAGCGCCATCGCCGACGGCCATGTGCGCTCGGCGACCGCGACGGTGATCGCCGCCCTGTCCTTCGCCTACGCCATCTACATCGAGCTGGGCAAGCTGCCCTACGACATGGCGGAAGCCGAACAGGAACTGCAGGAAGGCCCGCTGACCGAATATTCCGGCCCGTCGCTGGCGCTGATCAAATGGGCGATGGCGCTGAAGCAGACGGTCGTCGTCGCCTGGTTCGTCGGCGTCTTCCTGCCCTTCGGCAGCGCGCCCGAGATGACGTTCTTCGGGCTGCTGTTCGGGCTGGTCGCCTTCGCCATCAAGCTGGTCCTGATCTTCGCCGCCGTCGGCGTGGTCGAGAACAGCGTCGCGCGCGTCCGCTTCCGCCTGACCCCCCAGCACAGCTGGATCGGTGTCGGCGCCGCCTCGCTCGCCTTCGTCTTCTATCTGGTCGGCCTGTGAGCCGGCGAGGGGCAGCATCATGATAACACTCCCCACGGAACCGCTCGGGCTGTTGGCGCTGGCCGCCATCCTCGTCCCCTTCGGCGGTGCGGCGGCCATCGCGGCATCGGAACGGGCATCGGCCAAATGGCTGTGCCAGGGCTTCGCCGCCGCCACCGTCGCGGTGATCGCCATCCTCGCCATGTCGCTGCTCGGCGACGGCAAGGTCGGCGGCACCTTTGAGCTGATCTCCTTCGGATCGGTCTCGATCCTGGGGCTGGTGGTGGACAGCGTCAGCGTGCTGATCGCACTGGCGGTGATCGCCATCGGCCTCTTGGTGGCGATCTATTCCGCCGCCTACCTGAACGCCGGCAACCGCGAGCATCCCGACATCGGCCGGCGGCGCTACTACGCCTTCCTGCTGGTGTTCATCGGCGCCATGACCGGGCTGGTCTTCAGCTCCACCGTGGTCGGCCAGCTCGCCTTCTTCGAGCTGACGGGCGCCTGCTCCTGGGCCTTGATCGGCTACTATGAATCGCCCAAGGCGCTGCGCTCGGCGGCCAAGGCGCTGCTGGTCACCCATGTCGCCTCGCTCGGTCTCTATGTCGCGGCAGCGCTGCTGTTCCTGTCGACCGGCACCTTCGCGCTGACCGCCATCGCCGACCTGGCGCCGGGGATGAAGGCGGCCGTGCTGCTGGCGATCCTGGTCGCCGCCTGGGGCAAGTCGGCCCAGTTGCCCTTCCACATGTGGCTGCCCGACGCCATGGAAGCGCCGACCCCGGTCAGCGCCTACCTGCATGCGGCCTCGATGGTGAAGGTCGGCGTCTACATCTTCGCCCGCGGGCTGATGTCGGCCGGCGGCGCGCCGGAGATCGTCGGCTGGATCGGCTCGATCATGGCGGTGCTGACGCTGGTCTACGGCTTCTTCATGTATCTGCCGCAGGTCGACCTGAAGCGCCTGCTTGCCTATTCGACGATCACGCAGCTGGCCTACATCCTGCTGGCGCTGTCGCTTTCGGTCTTCGGCTCCGACCTCGCCTTCAAGGGCGCCATCGCCCACATCTTCAACCACGCCTTCGCCAAGACGCTGTTCTTCCTGGTCGCCGGTGCGCTGAGCTACACTGCCGGCACCCGGCTGCTGCCGTCGCTGCGCGGCATCGTCACCAAATCGCCGCTGCTGGGCGTCGCCTTCGTCTGCGCCGCCCTGGCGATCACCGGCGTGCCGCCCTTCAACGGCTTCTTCAGCAAGTTCGCCATCTTCGCCGGCGGGTTCGAGGTCGGGGCCCATCACTGGGCGCTGATGCTGCTGGTCGTCATCGCGCTGGTGGAATCGGTCGGCTCCTTCGCCTGGTTCCTGAAATGGCTCGGCCATTCGGTGCCCGGCAAGCCGTCCACCACCATGGCCGCGGCAGCACCCCTGCCGGCCGGCATGAAGTTCGTGCTGGTGGCCCTGGTGGCGATGACGGTGGTCTCAAGCTCCATCGCCGCCTCGTGGCTCGGTTGAGGGAGGGAACGGTCATGAACGGATTTCTCATCGTCAACGGCCTGTCGGGCCTGCTGATCGTCAGCTCCCTTCTGGTCACGCTCGCCGGCAATCCGGCCAACTCCGCCCGCTTCTACGCGCTGCAGAGCTTCATCCTGGTGATGCTGTTCGTGGCGCTGGCGGGAGCCACCGGGTCGGGCGAGCTGTATCTCTGGTCCTTCACCGCGCTGCTGACCAAGGTGATCCTGGTCCCGGCCATCATGTACCGCGCCTTCCGCCGGCTGAGCGATCCCGCCATCGGCACCGGTGCGGTGATGCCGACGGCGCTGTCCATCGTCGGCGCGGCGGTCGCCCTCATCCTCTGCTTCGTCGTGGCGTCCAAGGTGACGCTGCCGGCGGCCGACGCCATCAAGCCGGCGCTGGCGGTGTCGCTCGCCCTGTTCTTCATCGGCCTCGCCTGCATCGTGGCGCAGCGGAACATCCTGAAGCAGGTGTTCGGCTATTGCCTGATGGAGAACGGGTCGCACCTGACCCTGGCCCTGCTGGCCCCCAACGCGCCGGAACTGGTGGAGATCGGCATCGCCACCGACGCCATCTTCGCGGTGGTGGTGATGGCGGCGCTGGGATCGCGGATCTTCGACACGCTGCACACGCTCGACGCGCGCCAGCTCACGAGCCTGAAGGGATGACCGCCATGGTACCCTCGATCCTTCCCCCACTTCTGCTGATCGGTCCGCTGGCGGTGGCGCTGTTCCTGCTGACCCTGCCCTGGTTCCGGGAGTCGCTGCCCGAAGCCTTCGCGACCGACACGGGCAGCGTGACGCTGCTGGAGCGCATCCATCTGGGCTCCGTCGGCTATGTCTTCCTGCTGAGCGTCGCGGCGCTGATCCAGGTGCTGTCGAACGGCGCCATCGCCGCCTTCGGCGACTGGCTGTTCGTCGACGCGCTCGGCGCCGTCTTCATGATGCTGATCGGCGTGGTCGGCCTGATGACCGGCCTCTATTCCATCGCCTACATCCGCCACGATCTGGAGTCCGGCGCCATCGACGCCGGCAAGGTCCGGATCTATTACGGTTTCTTCAGCCTGTTCCTGTTCACCATGCTGCTGGCGGTCACTGCCAACAACATCATCATGATGTGGGCGGCCATCGAAGCGACGACGCTGGGATCCGCCTTCCTGGTCGGGCTGTACGGGCAGAAATCCTCGCTGGAAGCGGCCTGGAAATACGTCATCATCTGCACGGTCGGCGTCGCCTTCGGCCTCTACGGCACGGTGCTGGTCTTCTCCAACGCCGCCGACGTGCTGGCCGACCCGCACCAGGCGGTGCTGTGGACGGCCCTGGTCGGCCATGCCGCCGAGCTGGACCCGATGCTGGTCAAGCTGGCCTTCGTCTTCGCCCTGATCGGCTTCGGCACCAAGGCCGGCATCTTCCCGATGCATGCCTGGCTGCCCGACGCCCATTCGGAAGCGCCGAGCCCGGTGTCGGGCCTGCTGTCGGGCGTGCTGCTGAAATGCGCGCTGCTGATCGTCATCCGCTTCTACGTCATCACCGTCGGCACGGTCGGCACCGGCTTCCCGCAGATGCTGCTGCTGACGCTGGGCCTGCTGTCGGTCGGCGTCTCGTCGCTGCTGTTCTTCGTGCAGCAGGATCTGAAGCGCAAGCTGGCCTATTCCAGCATCGAGAATGTCGGGCTGATCGTGGTGGCGCTCGGCGTCGGCGGGCCGCTCGGCATCGCCGCCGCCCTGCTGCACGCCATCAACCACAGCGTCACCAAGGCCCTGTTCTTCTGCAGCGCCGGCAATGTCCTGATGAAGTACGGCACCCGCGACCTGCGGGCGGTGAAGGGCGTGCTGCGGGTGGCCCCGGCCACCGGCCTCTTGATGATGGGCTGCGCCCTGGCGCTGGCCGGCTTCCCGCCCTTCAACATCTTCGTCAGCGAATTCATGGTCTTCATGGCCGGGCTGAACGAAGGCTATGGCTGGATCATGGCGCTGTGCGCGCTGTTCCTGTGCATCACCATCGCCGGTCTGGTGAAGATCGTCGCCGACAGCGTGCTGGGCAAGAGCCCGGAGACGATGCCGAAGGGTGACGTCGGCTGGAGGGCGCTCGCCCCGCTGGGCGTGCTGGCGGCGCTGGTGCTGATGCTGGGCTTCGCCGTGCCGCAGCCGCTGTCCACTCTGGTGCAGCAGGCGACGACGGTGGTGATGAACGGCGACAGCCGCCCGGTGGTGGCCGCCCCCTGGCAATCAAACGACGGGCAAACATACGACACGGCCCGCGCCGGCGGGCAACTGGTGACCGGCAGCCTCTCGCAGACGGAGATCTCAAAATGAACATCCTCACTCCGGAACGGGTCGGGAGCGGCTACATCGCCTCCCTGCGCGAGAGCCTGCCCCATGCGATCCTCGATGAATCCTGGCAGACCGAATCCCAGGTCACCATCACGGTCAAGCCGGTCTCGCTGCCCGAAATCGTCGCCAGCCTCTATTACGACCACAATGGCTGGCTGTCGGTGGTCGTCGGCAACGACGAACGGCCGCTGAACGGCGGCTACGCCGTCTACTATGTCCTGTCGATGGAGGGCGGCGACAAGTGCCATGTGGTGGTGCGCTGCGAGGTGCCGGCCGACACGCTGGAATACCCGTCCGTCACCCCCAGGGTGCCCGCCTGCGTCTGGGGCGAGCGCGAGGTGCGCGACATGTTCGGCCTGCGCCCGGTCGGGCTGCCGGACGAACGCCGCCTCGTCCTGCCCGACGATTGGCCGGACGAGCTCTATCCGCTGCGCAAGGACTCGATGGACCACCGGCTGCGCCCGGCGCCGACCAGCGACGACGAGACCTACCAGTTCATCAACGAGGCCAAGCAGGAGACCCGCGTCGTCCCGCTGGGGCCGCTGCACATCACCTCCGACGAGCCCGGCCACTTCCGCCTGTTCGTCGATGGCGAGGACATCATCGACGCCGATTACCGCATGTTCTACGTCCACCGCGGCATGGAGAAGGTGGCCGAGACGCGGATGGGCTACAATGATGTCACCTTCCTGGCCGACCGCGTCTGCGGCATCTGCGGCTACGCCCACAGCGTCGCCTATGCCAGTTCGGTGGAGAATGCGCTGGGGATCAAGGTGCCGCCGCGGGCCCAGGCCATCCGCTCCATCCTGCTGGAGACGGAGCGGATGCACAGCCATCTGCTGAATCTGGGGCTCGTCTGCCATTTCATCGGCTTCGACACCGGCTTCATGCAGTTCTTCCGCGTGCGCGAGAAGGCGATGACGCTGGCCGAGCTGCTGACCGGCGCGCGCAAGACCTATGCGCTGAACCTGATCGGCGGCGTGCGCCGCGACATCCTGGGCGACCAGCAGGCGAAGACCCGCGAACTGGTCGCCGAGCTGCGCGACGACGTGACCCGGCTGGTCGATGTGCTGCTGTCCACCGCCAATGTCAGCGGCCGCGTCAAGGGCGTCGGCCGGCTCGACCCGCAGATCGCCCGCGACTACAGCCCGGTCGGGCCGGTGGTGCGCGGCAGCGGCCACCGCCGCGACACCCGCGCCGACCATGCCTTCGCCGGCTACAAGCTGCTCGACATGCCGGTCCATGTCGAACAGGGCTGCGACGTGCTGTCCCGCACGCTGGTGCGGGTGGCGGAGTTCTTCGACAGCCTGTGGATCATCGAGAAGCTGCTGGACAAGGCCCCGGCCGGCCCAGTGCTGAACGAGGATTTCACCTATGTCCCGCACAAGTTCGCGCTGGGCTTCACCGAGGCGCCGCGCGGCGAGGACATCCACTGGTCGATGACCGGCGACAACCAGAAGCTCTACCGCTGGCGCTGCCGTGCCTCGACCTACAACAACTGGCCGGTGCTGCGCTACATGCTGCGCGGCAATACGGTGTCGGACGCCCCGCTGATCGTGGGCAGCATCGACCCCTGCTATTCCTGCACCGACCGCGTGACCGTGGTGGACGTCCGCAAGAAGCGCTCCAAGACCATCGCCTACAAGGAGATGGAGCGCTACTGCCGCGAACGCACGGATTCACCGCTGAAGTGACGGGGGGCGGACATGCTCAAGCTACTCAAGGAAATCTTCCGCACGGGCGAGGCGACGGTCAAATACCCCTTCGCCCCGATGCCGGTCTGCAAGGACTTCCGCGGCAAGCCGGAACACAAGGCTGAGGACTGCATCGCGTGTGCTGCCTGCACCGTCGCCTGTCCGGCCAACGCCATCCAGATGGAGACCGACACCGCCGCAGGCAGCCGCACCTGGTCGATCAATTACGGGCGCTGCGTCTTCTGCGGCCGCTGCGAGGAATCCTGCCCGACCGGCGCCATCCGCCTGTCCGACGATTTCGAACTGGCGGTCGGCAGCAAGGCCGACCTGACACGCAAGGCCGTCTTCACGCTGGCCGACTGCGCCTGCTGCGGCAAGCCCTTCGCCCCGGCCAAGGAGGTCGATTACGTCGCCCGCCTGCTGAGCCAGTCGGCCCGCAGCGCGGAGGAGGCCGACCGGCTGCGCCTGACCGCCGCGACCTGCCCGGCCTGCAAGCGCGCCCAGGATGTCCACCACATCGCCGGCATGGGAATCGCCCGGCAGATGGAAGCCGGCCTCTCGAAAACCGGAAAGCCGGCCAAGGAACTGGAGACCACGCCATGAACGTCCCCGTAGACCCCAAGACCCTGGTGGCGGAGATGTCGCCGGTCTCCACCAGCGAACAGATCGCGACGATGAAGAAGGCGCTGCTGAAGAACATCCAGCGCTCCGCCTACGTCTATCGCGTCGATTGCGGCGGCTGCAACGGCTGCGAGATCGAGATCTTCTCGTCGATCACCCCGGTGTTCGACGCGGAGCGCTTCGGCATCAAGGTGGTGGCCTCGCCCCGCCATGCCGACATCCTGCTGTTCACCGGGGCGGTGACCCGTTCCATGCGGATGCCGGCGCTGCGCGCCTACGAGGCGGCGCCCGATCCGAAGATCGTCGTCTCCTACGGCGCCTGCGGCTGCACCGGCGGCATCTTCCACGACCTCTATTGCGTCTGGGGCGGCACCGACAACATCGTGCCGGTGGACGTATACATCCCCGGCTGCCCGCCGACGCCGGCCGCGACCATCCACGGTTTCGCCGTGGCGCTCGGCCTGCTGGAGCAGAAGCTGAAGGCCGAGACCCATGTCGAGGCCGCCGGCGAGGCCGCCGCCCTGCCCCATCCCGACATCCCCTATGCCTTGCGGGTCCGGCTGGAGCGCGAGGCGCGGCGGATGGCCGGCTACCGCCAGGGCCGCGACATCGCCGAGGAGTTCATGGCCCTGCTGGAGGGGCACGCGCACACGCCGGGATCCTTCAGCCTGTCCGAGCGGATGCTGGAGGCCATCGGCGAGGAGCGCGACCCGCGCCGCGCCGAGATCATCGGCCGGCTGGCCGAGGTGGTGCAGCAGGCCATCCGGGGAGAGGCGCCATGAGCATGTCCGCGCAAGCCGATCCCGGCTCCATCCCCGGCCTGCGCGCCGGCCGCGGCGTCGCGCCGGAGGTGGTCTTCTACCAGCTGAACGCCAAGGTGCTGGAGCGCAAGGAGGATATTCCGGAGGATGCCCGGCAGGTGGTCTATTATTCGTTGGCCATCGGGCATCACATCGGCGTGTTCGACTGCTTCAAGCCGGCCTTCCGCTGCACCACCGCGGTGTTCGACCGCGTTCTCGACGCGCTGAAGGACAATGAGGAGGCGCACCGCAAGCTGTCGGGCCTGCTGCGCTTCGGCGAGATCACGGTGGACAGCACCCACACCCGGCCGCTGATGGCGGCCATCGAGGCGGTTCTGCCGACCGCCCCGCCCGACGTGGCGGCATGGCTGGACCGGCTGCGCACGGCGCTGGACGCCATTCGGCGCGAGCCCGCGATCTATCTGATGGGGAGACGGCTGTCATGACCGATGTCGTATTCACGGTTGGGAACGTCCTGCGCGGCGACGACGGCGCCGGCCCGCTGCTGGCCCAGCTGCTCGACGAGCAGCCCGCCCCCGGCTGGACCGTGGTGGATGGCGAGGATGTCCCGGAAAACCACACCCACCACATCCGCGCACTGGCCCCGCAGCGGGTGCTGATCGTCGATGCGGCCGACATGGAACTGCCGCCGGGCGAGGTCCGCCTGATCGACCAGGACAGCGTCGCCGAGCAGTTCATGGTCACCACCCACGCCATCCCGCTGAACTTCCTGATCGACAGCCTGCGCGAGACCATCCCGGAAATCCTGTTCCTCGGCATCCAGCCGCAGGACACCAGCTTCTTCGCACCGGTCACCGGAACCGTCCGCAGCTCCGTGGAGGCCGTTCACGAGCGGCTGGTCCGAGGCGAGGGATTCGAGGCCTACGAGACAGTGGGCTGACAGCAGTACCCCGGAGCGTTCGCGCCTCTCCTGTCGCAGCGCTCCGGGCAGTTTCCAGGACGCCGACGGCGTCACCGATCGGCGCTGAATTGCCGGTCGCCCCTCCCCCTGGCCGACGAGCCCTTGCACATCCGTCGGCGGGTGCCGGGACAGACCGTATCCGGACCAACACCACACACGCGGAGGACCCCGTCATGGCAACGGATCCTGCATCGAAAAACACACCAGTGCTCGGCATGGACGCCTATTCGCCGGCCGAGATTCAAGACAAGGTGGAAAAGCTCGGCGTCAAGAAAGCGACCATGCCCTTCCTGCCCAGCTTCATGCTGGCGGTGGTCGCCGGCGGCGGCATCGGGCTGGGCGGCATGTTCTTCGTCATCGTGCTGGCCGACCCCGCCCTCAGCTTCGCAGTCCAGCGGGTGCTGGGCGGGCTGGTCTTCTCGCTCGGCCTCGCCATCGTCATGGTCGGCGGGGCGGAGCTGTTCACCGGCAATTGCCTGATCGTGATGGCGCGGGCCAACGGCCAGATCAGCACGGCGCAGGTGCTGCGCAATTGGGCGACGATCTGGATCGGCAACGCGGTGGGCGCGCTCGGCCTCGTCTTCCTCATTTTCATGTCGCACCACACCGAGATGAGCAACGGCGCGGTCGGCGGCGCGGTCCTGAAGCTCGCCATCGGCAAGATCGCGCCGGATGCGGTGACGATCTTCTTCAAGGGCATCCTGTGCAACCTGCTGGTCTGCCTGGCGGTGTGGCTCGCCTATGCCGGCCGCACGGTGACCGACAAGATCGTGGCGCTGACCCTGCCGGTCGCCGCCTTCGTCGCCGCCGGGTTCGAGCACTGCATCGCCAACCTCTATTTCCTGCCGCTGGCCTATGTGCTGAAGATCACGGGCCATGTGCCGGCCGGGATGGACGTGTCGATGATCACGGCGGGCGGCATCCTGCACAACCTGCTGTTCGCCACGCTGGGCAACATCGTCGGCGGGTCGGTGTTCGTCGGCGGCATCTATTGGCTGATCTACCGCAAGGGCCTGGGCGGCCTGACCCCGCTGCCGTCACAGCAGCCGACGCCCGCGATGGGACGGCCCGCAGCGACGCATTGACGAAGAGAGAATTCCTGCGGGACCTGCCGTCGAGCCGGTCCCGCAGGGATTTCAAGCCGGCGTGTCGACGCGCGACGGCACTGCATAGACCGTGAAGCGGTCTTCGCGCACATAGGCGACCACACCCACACCCACCGTCTCGGCAAAGCCGACGCACAGCGAGGTCGGGGCGGAAATGGCGGCAATCAGTGGAATGCCCGCAGCAGCGGTCTTGTGGACCATCTCGAAGGAGCAGCGGCTCGACACCACGACGAAACCGCCGGTCGGGTCGATGCCTCCGCGGGCGAGCGCCCCGATCAGCTTGTCGAGCGCATTGTGACGGCCGACATCCTCACGAACGGCCAACAGTTGCCCGTCGGGAAGGGCGAAGCCGGCGGCATGGGCGGCGCCGGTCTGCCGGTTCAGCGTCTGCCCCGACGGCAGCGCAGCCACGGCACGGCCGATGGCATCGGACGCGATGCGGGCGGTGGAGCGGACGGGATCGAGAGGCCGCAGCGTCTCCGCGAAGCTGTCGGTTCCGCAACGGCCGCAGCCCGATCCGCCCATCAGGTTGCGCTTGCGCCGCAGAAGGGCGGCGAGCCGCTCCACCGGCAGTTCCATGCGGATGCGCACGCCGTCCGCCAGTGCGTCGATGGCGGTGATCGCCAGTTCGTCGGCACTGCCGACGATCCCCTCGCTGAGAGAGAATCCGGTGGCGAAATCCTCAAGGTCGGTCGGGGTCGCCAGCATGACCGCGAACAGGTCGCCGGCATAGACCAACCCGACCGGCACCTCACCGATGACCGCCTCCTCGCGGTCGTCGGTGCGCGATCCGGTGCAGACGATGGCCGGCACCAGCCGGACGCCGTAGCGCGCGAGCGGCTGCGCCAGCGAAAACGGCGCGGAGGTCGGAGCCTCGCAAGCGGTTGCATGGTCCATGATGTGGCGGAGCCCCTGGCTGCGATGAATGGCGGGGTGAGGGCGAACGCCGGTCGAACGGTCCGCCACAGCGTACCGTTACAACGCCGAAGCTGGAGCATTGGCCCCGGCGCCATGGTCAGGCCGGCGCTCGCCGCATGATCTTGCGCCGGCACGCGGCGGAATGACATGCGACATTGCGGCTCACCGAAAATATTTATCGAGCAAATTCAAAATAAATAAAGATTATCACTCGATAGATTGCTCTTATGGAAAGCGCTTATTCTACAAAATCCATGCATAGAGTGATATTTGTGATTTGCCACGCACTCATCATCAGTGCTACTTTATCGACACGGAGGCAAGCCATGCATGAGCTTTCATTGTGCGAGCGGCTGCTGGATTTGCTGCAGGAGGAATCCCGTCGGCACGCCTTCCGGCGCGTGATCCGCATCCGGCTGGCGGTCGGGCAATTCGCCTGTGTCGATCCGGATGCCCTTCGCTTCGCCTTCGACGTGATCCGTCGCGACACTCTGGCCGATGGCGCGGCGGTGGACATCATCCAACCGCCGGGTCTGGTCTGGTGCGACGACTGCGCTTGCGAGCGGGAGGTGCCGTCACGGCTCGCCTCCTGCCCGACCTGCGGCGGCCAGCGCCTCAGCCCACGCGGTGGCGCCGACCTGACCCTTGTCGAATTGGAAGTGGCCTGAGCGCCGCGACAAAGGAGCCTCGCCATGTGCCTTGGTGTCCCGGCCAAGATCCTTGCCGTCGCCGATGCAGCACGGACCACCGTCATCGCCAAGATGCTGGGCGAAGAGCGGGAGGTGAATCTTTCCTGCCTCGCCGGCCCCGATGAACCGCTCTCCGCCTGGATCGGCGGCTGGGTCCTGGTCCATCTCGGCTTCGCCCTGTCGCGGATCGATGAGGCCGATGCTCTGGCATTCATAGACATGCTTCGACAGCTGGACGAGGCGGAAGACGGGCGGGGCCATATGAAAGCCGCCCTGATCGGTTGATCCCGGCAAAGGGCATAGCCGGCGGAAAGCACAGCCGGCATTCACAGGAGATCGTCTTCAATGAACAGGTTGCTTTCCGCCGGCCTCGCCGGACTCCTCACCATGGCGCTCGCCCTCCCGGCGCTTGCCCACACCGGCCATGCCGGACATGCGATGTTCCAGCAGGGGCTTCTCCACCCGCTGAACGGCATCGACCATCTGCTGGCCATGGTCGCCGTCGGCATCTGGGCGGTGCAGAATGGCGGCCGGGCGGTCTGGCTGCTGCCGGCGTCCTTCATCGCCATGCTGGCGGGTGGCGCCATTCTCGGCATGTCCGGTGTCGAATTGCCGGCGGTCGAGGCCGGAATCGCCGCCTCCGTCGCGGTGCTGGGCCTGCTCGTGCTGCTGAACAGGCGGGTGCCGGTGGTTGCCGGAATGCTGCTGGTCGGTGCCTTCGCCGTCCTGCACGGCCATGCCCACGGCGCAGAGATGCCGCAGGCGGCCGATCCGGTTCTCTACAGTCTGGGGTTCCTGCTGTCGACCGCGATGCTCCATGGCGCCGGCATCGCCATCGGGCTCACCCGCCACATCCCGCGCCTGCTGTCGGCAGGGCGTGCCGCCCGGTAGGACGGCCCGCTTCCTCGGCAGTCCGCTCGACAGTCCGCTCGACAGCACCTTGAGCCAATCGCATCTCCGTTCACTGATCCTATCGCAAAGAGGGAGTACCGCTCCCGCCGTTGCGGACGAATGCCGCCGGGCCCTGTTCTTGTCTGCGTCCCTTTCCCCGGCCGCCACGGTTCATGTCCTCCACTCCGATCTCCCTCACCGGCATCTCCCCACGCCACGCCTCCGACGCCGTCCGGCTCGCCGAAGAACTGGCCCGCAGGGAAAAGCAGCACGACCTGCTGGCCCGCTTCGGCAGGGCAGCCCTGAGGAGCACGGACGTCGGCGCGCTGCTGCAGGAGGCCACCCGCCTGTGTGCCGACGGTCTGGGGGCGGAGCTGTGCAAGGCCCTGGAATGGGTGAGGAGCGCGGATGGCGACACGTCCAACGGAGACCGCCTGCTGGTCCGCGCCGGCGTTGGCTGGCACCCCGGCGTCGTCGGAAGCCGGACGGTGGGCGCCGACCTCGGCTCTCCCGCCGGCTTCGCGCTGAAAACCGGCGAGCCCGTCATCTCCAACGATCTCGGCACCGAGTCCCGCTTCCGCTGCCCGGCTCTGCTGGCCGAGCATGGGGTCAAGAGCGCCATCACCGTGATCATCCACGGCGAAGGCGACCCCTTCGGCGTGCTGGAAGTCGACAGCCGGCAAGGGCACCAGCTTCATCCTGCGGCTGCCCGCCGACCTGCGGCACGACCAGGCGCACCGCCATTCCGACCCTTCACCGGTGACGGCCGGCCAGACCGCACCCGCGCCATCCGCCCGCGAGACGATCCTGATCATCGACGACGAACAGGCGATGCGCGAGTTGCTCGCCCGCTTCCTGCACCGCGAGGGCTTCGGCGTGGCGCTGGCGGCCGACGGCCAGACCGGCCTGTCGATCGCCCGGCAAATCCACCCGCACGCCATCCTGCTGGACGTGATGATGCCACGGACCGACGGCTGGTCGGTGCTGTCGCTGCTGAAGGCGGAACCCGATCTGGCCGACATCCCCGTCATCATCATCTCCTCCCGCCGGGAGAAGGGGCTGGCCCTGTCGCTGGGTGCCGCAGACTATTTCACCAAGCCGGTGGACTGGCAGCGGCTGCACCGCGTGCTGAGCGGTCTCAGCGGACAGGCTCCGGGCACGGCGCTTGTGTTGATGGAGGCCGACGAGACCCGCACCCTCCTGGGGGCGGAACTGGGCCGCGACGGCTGGGACGTGCGGGACGCCGAGACGGAGGAGGAGGCGTTCCGCCAGCTTGCCGCCGTCCGGCCGACCGTGATCCTGCTGGCCCCCTTCATCGACGGACTGGACGGGCTCGCCTTCCTCAAGACGCTGAGCCGCAATCCGGACTGGAGCGGCATCCCCGTCATCGTCATGGCCCCCCAGGCCATCGACCGCGCCGAGGCCGAGGAACTGCGCGGCCGCGTCCGCGACATCATCCCGATGACGGAAGACGGATCGGAAGAGATGATCGATGAGCTGAAGGACGCGATCGCGCGCCTGCGGCCGGCCACCGGCAAGGCCGACGATGCCACAGGCGCGACGACGGGAACGGGAGGAACCGATGGCTAAGCTTCTGCTGGTCGAAGACCATGAGGAAATCTGGGACTTCCTGTCACGCCGGCTGAAGCGGCGGGGGTTCGAGGTGGTGCTCGCCTTCGACGGGCGCCAGGGGGTTGAGATGGCGCGCAGCGAACGGCCGGACGTGATCCTGCTCGACATGAACCTGCCGGTCATCGACGGCTGGACCGCCGCCCGCGAGTTGAAGGCGGGTGGAGAGACGGCCGCCATTCCGATCATCGCCCTGACCGCGCACGCGATGTCCGGCGACCGCGAGAAGACGTTGCAGGCGGGCTGCGACGATTACCACCCCAAGCCCGTCGACTTCTCCCGCCTGCTGACGCAGATCGACAGTGCGATGCAGCGCCCGGCCGGGACCGGTGGGGGAGCCCCCTGATGTCGGATCTTCAGAAGCCCGGCCTGCTGAAGCGCCTGTTCGGCCACTCGCCGGATTCACCGCCCCCTATTCCGACCGCCATTCCCACCGGCGAGCCCGAAGTGGAGAGCAGCCCGCTGGGGTCGCGCCTCGGGCACCGGCCGGTTCTGCACGAGATGCTGGCCCGCCAGATTCTGGACGCCCACCTGCGCAACCGCCACCAGTTGCTCGACCGCGCCCCTTCGGATCTGCAGACCGTCAGCCCGGAGGAAGCCCGCCTGCTGGTCCGCGCCATGGCCGCCGCCGCCCATGCGAATGGACGGTTGGACGGCATGGAACTCGGCCGGATCAGGGGCAAGCTGCGCAGCAGTTCCCTCGACGAGGAAGACCAGCGTGCGCTTGAGAGTTCGTTGGAAGAACCGCAATGCCTGGAGGAACTGGTCCGGCAGGTCGACAGCCCGCGCCTCGCCGCCCGCTTCTATGCCGTTTCCCTGGCGGCAGTCGACAAGAACGCGCCGATCAACCGCTCCTACCTGCGCTACCTCGCCCTGCGGCTGGAGCTGCCCGCCGATCTGGTGGTGCGTCTCAACCGTCAGATGGGGCTGAGGCTGTAGCATCGCCCCTCAGACATCCTGTCCACTGGCGCTGAGCTCGCCCAGCGCATTGCGGATCGTGTCGGTGTCCAGCAGCAGCCGGCGCGATACGTCGCTCAGCGTCAGCCAGCCGACGACCTGCTTCGCCTCGTCCAGCACCGGCAGGCGCCGCACATGGTAGGCGCCCATGATGTCCATCGCCGTGGCCAGCGTGTCGGTGTCGCGGCAGCTGAAAACGGAACTGGACATCACCTCGCGCACCCGCACCCGCGTGCTGTCGCCGCCCTCCGCCACCACCCGGAACAGGATGTCGCGGTCGGTCAGGATGCCCAGCAGGTCCTCGGCCGACCCGACCGGCAACGCGCCGACATCCAACTCGCCCATCAGCGTCGCAGCCTCCTGTACGGTGGCGTCGGGGGCGATGAACTCCAGCGCTTTCGCCATGATCTCGGAAACCAGCACGATCTTTTTCCTCGTTGGGGGCCTGTCGGCAGGCGATGGGCGGGCGGCGAAGGGCAACATCCGGACAGGAGCCGATGTTCCTCCCTCACCCCCCAAGCGGCCAGACCATCACGATCAACCAG
The DNA here is from genome assembly GCF_001639105.2 of Azospirillum humicireducens. NCBI lineage: Bacteria > Pseudomonadati > Pseudomonadota > Alphaproteobacteria > Rhodospirillales > Azospirillaceae > Azospirillum > Azospirillum humicireducens. The sequence goes on along the minus strand of NZ_CP028903.1, from coordinate 483,908 downwards.
GTGCCCAGCGTGAGGATGAGCAGAGATAACGGCAAACCCAGCCGGGGATAGTCGCTGAACCGGTAACCGCCGGGTCCCATCACCAGCGTGTTGCATTGATGACCGATGGGGGTCAGGAAATCGCTGCCGGCACCAACGGCAACCGCCATCAGGAACGGATCGGGGCTGAGGCCCAGCTGCTGAGCCACCCCGGCACCGATGGGCGCCATGACCAGCACAGTCGCCGCATTGTTGAGGAAGGGCGTGACCGCCATCGCCGCCGCCATGACCAGCGTAACGCAGGCCACCGCCGGCAGTCCGCGCGCGGCATCGGCCAGCAGCGTGGAAATCACCCCGGTCGCTCCGGTGCTCTCCAGCGTGCCGCTGACCGGGATCAGCGCCGCCAGCAGGATGACGATCGGCCACTCCACAGCGTGATAGGCATCCTCGATGCTGAGCACGCCGGTGACGATCATCGCCGTCGCCGCCGCCAGGAAGCTAACCGCCAAGGGTGCCAGATGTAGACCGACGACCAACATGGTGATGATGACGATCCCGACCGGCACCCACATCGGCCGGCGTCGGCCAAGTTGCAGGCGGCGCTCCGCCAGCGGGATCAGGTTGGCGTCGGCGAGCGCATCGGGATAGCGCTCCGCCGGAATCTGGAGCAGCAGCAGGTCACTCTCCCGGAAAACCACATGGTGCAGGCGCTGGGTAATCCGCTCGCCCGCGCGGCTCACCGCCAGCAGACTGAGGCCGAAACGCCGCCGCAGGTCGAGACGGCGGTCCGAATGGCCGGCAAGCGGCGAGTGCGGCGTCACCACCGCCTCGACCGCCAACAGTTCACCATCCACGTCCTCCAGCACGCCCAACGGCTCCAGCGAGGCGGCCTGGACGAGGCGCTGCAGGGCCGGCGCATCACCCTCAAGAACCAGGATATCGTCGGCCAGCAGGACCCAATGCTTGTCCGGAACATAGCGGCGGAACCGTTCGCGGATCAGACCGATCACTTGAGCCTCGCCCTCCGCCAGGGCCTCGATGTCGCGGACGGTGCGGTCGACGAAGGCCGATACCGCCGGCAGCCTCATCTCGCTGGCGTAATTCTCGACCGCGAAGGTCTCCTCCGCCGACCGGGCGCCGCTGCGGTCCTGGGGCAGCAGGCGCCAGCCGACCATAAGGAAGGCCAGCCCGGCCACCGTGATTCCAAGCCCGACCGGCAGGTAATCGAACATGGCGAAGGGTTTGCCGAGGATTTCCTCCCGCACGCGGGACACGATGATGTTCGGCGAGGTGCCGACCAGCGTCATCAGTCCGCCCATGAGGGAGGCGAAGGCCATCGGCATCAGCACGCGATGCGCTCCGGTGCGGTGCCGCCGGGCCAGTTGCATGGTGATCGGCAGGAAGATGGCGAGCGCACCGATGTTCTTCATCAGGGCCGACATGAAGGCCACCGATCCTGACAGGAAGGCGATCTGGCGCGTCGGCGTGTTCAGCTTTCCTGCCACCGGGCGGACCAGCGCGTCGATCACCCCCGACCGGGCGATGCCGGCGCTGACGATCAGGGCGGACGCGATGATGATGACGATGTCGTCGGCAAAGCCGGAAAACGCGTCCTTCGCCGGGATCAATCCCAGGAATACACCGGCCAGAAGCGCCAACACCGCCACCACGTCGAAGCGCAGCTTGTTCCAGACCAGCATCGCCACCACGATGCCCACCAACGCAAAGGCCATGAACTGCTGCAGGGTCATCGAATGTCCATATGTTGGTGTCGCCCGGAGGTAACCCCGCAACACACGACAGCGTTCCCGCAGCGCTGGCGGTACGGCAATTGCGTCAACTGAGATGGTCCCCGTTTCCCGGACATTCGGCTAAGCTTGGTTCGCCCAGGAAGAAGGACGGACCCGATGACGGGGAAACGGAAGCGGTATTCGGCAGAGTTCAAGGCGAAGGTTGCGCTGGAGGCGATCCGGGGCGAGCTGACGGTGTCGCAGTTGGTTGCCAAGCACGGCGTACACCAGACGCTGATCAACGCCTGGAAGAAGCAGGCGATGGAGGGGATGGCCGGGGTGTTCTCCGGCAAGGCGGAAGCCGCTGAAACCAGCCATCAGGGCGAGGTGGAGAAGCTGCACGCAATGATCGGCCAGTTGGTGGTGGAGCGGGATTTTTTGCGCAAGGCCTCCGGTCGATGAGCATCGGTCGGAGGCGGGAGCTGGTCGAGGCGGATCATCCGCGCCTGTCGATCACCCGGCAGTGCGAGTTGGTTTCGATCAGCCGGTCCAGCTACTACGGACCGGCCAAAGGCGAGCCGGCCGAGAACCTTGAGTTGATGCGGCTGATCGACGGGCAGTTCCTGGAAACGCCTTGGTATGGCAGCCGGCAGATGACCCNGTCGATGACCTCGTCCAGGCACTCGGTATGACCGGCATCTCCAAGTCCCAGGTTTCGGCGCTGTGCCAGGAGATCGACACCCGGGTACAGTCCTTCTTGGAGCGTCCGCTGGAGGGGGACTGGCCGTACCTCTGGCTGGATGCCACCTACCTGAAGGTCCGCCAAGACGGCCGCATCGTCTCGATCGCCGCGATAATCGCCACCGGCGTCAATCAGGATGGGCGGCGCGAGATCCTCGGCCTTGGGCTGGGGCAATCGGAGGCGGCGATCTTCTGGATCGAGTTCCTGCGCGGCCTCGTACGGCGCGGGCTGAAAGGCGTGAAGCTGGTGATATCCGATGCCCATGAGGGGCTGAAGGCGGCGATCAGCCAAGTGCTGAGCGCCACCTGGCAACGTTGCCGTGTTCATTTCCTTCGTTCGCTGCTGTGCCATGTGCCCAAGGGGCAGCAGACCGTGGTGTCGGCCGCCGTGCGCCAAGTGTTCGTGCAGCCCGACCGCAAGATCGCCGGCGAGGTCTGGCGCCATGTCGCCGATCAGCTGCGGGCACGCTTCCCCAAGGTGGCGGCGCTGCTCGATGCCGCCGAGCACGATGTGCTCGCCTACATGGACTATCCAGAGGCACACCGCACCAAACTACACTCGACGAATCCTCTTGAACGTCTCAACAAGGAAGTGAAACGCCGCACGGATGTTGTTGGCATATTCCCAAATGAAGAAAGTGTTCGAAGGCTCGTCGGTGCGATCTTGCTGGAACAGAACGACGACTGGCAGCTTCAACACCGGTACCTGACGCTCGAAACCATGGCCGGTATCGCCGCCGCCGATGAGCCCGCTATCACACCGCTCCCCTCAACAAAGGCCGCCTGACCGACGACGCTCCTGACCACCTTCCAATTTCCACCACCTTGACGGACGTGACCCGCCTTCATCACGTCCCTCCGCGGTTCAATGCCCCGCGGAATAGCCTCGTTCAAGCACTCCATCCCTCAAGTCCCCTTCTCTCAAGGGGGGCAATTCCTCATGGCGCCAGGGGGGCAGTTTGACGTGTCGCCTGACAGTTTTGACCGGGCACGACCGGGCACGCCTTATTGGCCCATGCTGCCAACAGGCAAGCGCCTGGTCATCCTGACCGCGCGTGGCGATAACGGTTACGACGAAGGCGGACCGCTCGCCTCAACCAATCTGGTCGAGGCCGGGCTGAAAGTGCCACTGGCCTATCTTGGCGTGCATGATGCCCATACCGTCGCCATCGAATATGACGAGTTTGCCGACGAACGACTGGCAGCTTCGGTAACAGCGGCAGAGGCGGCAGTAGACGCTTTGGTGGACCACCTCACTCACCGGCCTGCTGGCGAGCGCGACCGAGCCCCCTCCCCTTCTGCACCCGAACATGGCCGAAATGTACAGGCAGCGGATCGCGGCTCTGCACGAACGCCTGCAGTCCGAGGAAACCAAGGCTGAAGCCGCCAGCATCCTCCGCGGTCTGGTCGACCGCATCACCCTGCAGCCCGCGAGGGCAAGGGGCTGGCAGATCGTGCTGCGCGGCGATCTGACGGCGATGCTGAGCTTTGCCGCGAACACGAAGAAGCCCGGCCTCCGTGGGGAGACCGGGCTTATCTGCGATCGAGGATCGCAAGCATCGTTGGTTGCGGGGGCGCGAAGCCACCGAGAATTGACTCTGCCGCCGGCGCCGATCTGATCGTCTCCTATCCTGTCCTTTGCCCGTCGCCAGCGACGCTTCCGACATGCCACAAGGACCGCTTCGGATCGTGTTGCGACGCATGGTGCAGGATCTTCTCTGGAGAAACGCCTCGGCATAGGCTCCCGGAACTGGTGCAAACGCGCCGATCCCGCACAACAGGCCAGTCATTGCGGGTCTTCAACAGAGTTGGTAACCAAATTGATCAGAGAACGGTGAGTTCGTGGAACCAGCGCTTGAACACATCGGTGGAGCCGGAAACCGGCTGGCGCAGGCGTTGCCCGGTGTCTCTGGCATCGCTGGGCGTCATTCCAAACGCCGACCTGAATGCACGGCTGAAGGCGGCTTCGGAGCGAAAGCCCCAGCGATGGGCAATCTCAGCAATGCGCTGGGACCGATGCGCCGCCGTCAGGTCGGCCAGGCTGCGATCCAGCCGCCTCCGCAGGATATGGGCGGCCACCCCGCCCAGCGGTTCGAACAAGCGGTACAGGGTTGGGCGGGAGAGGCCGAACGCTTCGGCGATCTGGGTCGCTCCAAACCCCGGATCGCCGAGATGCCCGTCAATGTAGCGTTTGATCTCCGCCATGCGGGACGCCTGCATCTCAGGCCGGACGAGGTCGAGCGCATTGACGGTCGGCCCCAGGCAACCAGCGATGAAGCTGGCTGCACCTTTGGTCACGGTCATGGCCTCGCGCGAAGACAGCTGGCCTGCCACCCGGTAGAGGGATTGGATGTGAGCGGACAGCAGGGAGCCGATCGAACTGCCACTGCGCAGCACCAGCCCATGAAGCTCATCCGGCGCGGCCACCAGCGGAGCCAGCATCTCCCGCGGCAAGCAGAGAGTCAGGGTGTCAACGTTGTAATCCACCGTGTGGACCGTCTGCGCCAGATCCAGGATGCAGACGTCGCCAGACCGCACGTCGACCTCGCGCCGCCCCATCGTCCCACAGGACCCACCCTTCACCTGCAGTTGGATCAGATAATGGTCGATGCCGCTGCGGGTGATCACCTGGGGGGTGCGGTGGAAGGTCTGCGTCACCGTTGTGCAGCGGCCGAGCAGCACGCCGCCCAGATGGTAAGTCTGTAGGCTGCCGCGAAAGCCGTCGAAATCGTCCTTCGGCAGGCTTATATCGAAGATCGGCGACATCTGGTCCCGCCACTGGCCGAATCCCTCCTCCGCCGGCATGGCCAGGCTGTCGAAGCGAAGAACCGGAGCCGTCACACCGGGTTCCGTCACATGGGCCGTATCGGACATCGGTCGCACTCAAACAATTCCCCTCCGAAAGGGGAAGCATTCGCATATGTCCTCTGTCAAGCATCAACGGGATGAGCATCCACAGGCGACACATGCCCCTCCTCACCACCGTTACTTGCCGGGAGCACTGCCGGCCGCGTAGGCGTTGCGCAACCCCTTCGCTGACATCGGCAGAGCCACCGACTTTCCCGCCCCGTCCGAGAAGCCGAGGCTGATCGGCTGCGTGGCGTTCGCCAGCGCGTCGAGGCTCTGCTTGGACAGCTCCGCTTCGGCAAGGCAGGATTGCAGGCAGCGCCGGAAGGTGAGCGATGCCACCTGCTTGTCGCCGACACGGATGGCGACGCCGGGCGGCAGCAGCACGCCGGCCGGCAGTTCGGCCAGGATCTTGTCCCCGGCGGCCCCGGTCGGTCGGCCGATCACGACCTGCGCAATGATCCGGCCGTCCGGCCCGGCGATCGTCTGCACGGTTTCGCACAGCTTCGTTTCCTTGGTGCCGTCGCGTTCGGCTTCGCAACGCACCAGCCAGTCGTCGTAATTGGCGGTCGTCCGGTTCGGCGCCGGAACGGGAGCCGGCTGCTGCGCCGCCGCGCCGCCTGCGGACAGCAGGATCACCAGCGGCAAGACGGCGCCCAGGAAAGCGGTGCCCCGGGAAATGGTGCCACGGAACACGGTGTTTCGGCGGGTCATGGTCACGATGCTCGATCGTCCTTTCAAGACGGGATGAGTGGTGGAGGATCAGTAGGTGGCGAAGACACGGAATTTCAGGTCGAAATGGCCGGCCTGCCGCTTGCCTTCGTCGGCCAGCGCGACCGCGGCGGTCAGGTTCGTCGTCACATGGTCCGCGACGCGATAGTCGACGCCGAGTCCGGTGCCCGCCAGGAACAGGTTCCGGCGCGCGCCGATGTCCTTTCCGGCCGCGCCGTCGACAAAGGCGAAGGGCTGGAGGATGTCGTCCCGGACCAGCGGAACGCCGGGCAGGCGCAGCTCGTTGCGCAGGATGATGCCGCGGTCGGCCGCCCCGTTCCCCAGGTCGTAGCCGCGCACGGCATAGAGCCCGCCGAGCACGATCTGTTCGGTGTCGGGCAGCGCCTGCCCGGCGAACTGCACCATCAATTCGTTGGTCAGGCTGATCCCTCCGCCAAGGTCGGTGCTGCGGTTCGCGACACCGGTTACATAGGCATAGCGCGCCTTCCGGACACGGCCGTTCGAAAAGGCGGTCCAGCCCGCATCGTCATTGTTGGCCATCACGCCGCCCGGATTGATCTTGCCGATCAGGCTCAGCGCCGTCGCTCCCAGCCGGTCGCTCCAGCTCCGGTCCCAACCGAGGCCGACCTGGACGACGTCCGCACGCGCCCGGCCGAGACCGGCGCCGTCGAAGAAGGTCCGGCGATCGAGCGTCTTGGCCTCGACCCCGGCCTGGACGTCGCCGAGATGGACACCGGGCAGCAGGCTGGACAGCGCGGCGCGGTAATAGACCGGCAGCTCGAAGAAATTGTTATCGGAGGTGAAGGAGCCGTTCCCCTGCCGCGTCGCCACGAAGTTCGGGCTGATCTCGATCGCCTGGCGGGCGGCGGTGGGCAGGACGAAGCGCGCCGAATGGCTGAGGTAATGGGCACGCTCGCCGTCGCCGGGGAAGAGGCGCCCGGCACCCGCGAACAGATCGCGCGATCCGGTGGTCTGCCACGACCCGTAGGCGTCGCCAAGCTGGGGAAGGCCGAAGCCGGCACCGAGGAAGAAGCGGTTGCGGTCGGTTTCCTGCGTGCCGGTGTTCGCATAGCCGGCGAAGACCTGCCACGGCTTCTGCGGTACCAGCTCCAGCGTCAGGTCGGAGCGGCCAAGGCCGTCGCCGGGAGAGAAGATGCCTTGGACGCGGCGGTAGGGGTAGCGGTTCAACCAGCGCAGATCCTCGTCGATCCGAGCCACCTCGATCCGGTCTCCCTCCACGCCGCGGATGCCGGCGGCAATGGCGGCGCCGCGCCCGTCACCCTGGCCGTCCGCCTCCCCCTGGATCGAGATTTTCCCCAGGGCGAATTCGATCACCCGCAGGGTCAGGGTGCCGGCGGTGACCTCCTGCGGCGGAATGCTGACCGACACGAAGGGATGGCCGGCCTCGCGGTAGACCCCGGCGATGGCGGCCTGCACATCGGCGATCAGCGCCATGGACAGCGGCTGCCCGATGAAGCCGGACAGGGCGCTGCGCAGATCGTCCCGCAGCGCCTGGTCGGATTCGGCACCGCCGATGCCGATCCGGCCGGTAAGGATCCCACCGGTGCCGACTTCCGACCCGACGTCTGCCCCGCCCGCCGATGGGACGGCGGCATCGCGGCCGATCAGCCTGATGGCGCTCAACTCGACGCCCAATGGTGTCCGGTCCGCCGCGGCCCCATTGCCGGGGTCGATCGAGAGCGTATTGGACGGTTCGGCCGGCCGGGGCGGCGGGTTGCGTTCGACCGGCAGGGATTGCGCCAGCACTCCCCCACCTGTCAGGGCAAGGGCGCCCAGCGCCAGGGCACCGAAGGACAAACGGATGACGGTTGCGGGCATCAGGGGGACTTCACACTCAGGAAGGTTCCGAGGAAGCGGTTGGCAGGATGCGGAAGCGAGGCGCAGCCCTCGCCGCCCGCGGCCCCGCAGACGTCTTGCGCGCCGTCCTTTCGGGTGTCGGCGACCTCTTGGCCGGTGACCTCCGACGCGGGCGCTGCCGACATGGAGGCCGGCGACGCGGAATCCGACGATTCTCCTGCTTCGGTCGGGCGGCCGGGGGGTGCGATGGCAGGTCCCGAGAGAGTGCCCGGTTCCATCAGGCGCGCCGGCAGGATGGCGGCCAGCCCGGATGGCTGGGGCGATACCGTCAGCAACCCCGGCGTGAAGCGCAGGTCGTAATTGTCCCCGGCGGTCAGGCCGCCCTGCGTGATGGCATAGGCTCCGGCCGGCGACGCCAGCGTCGCAAGGGTTTCCGGCAGGCCGTCGATCCGGTCGCCGTCCAGCGGCCCGGGGCCGACAATCCGGTAAGTCAGGGCCGGGTTGGCGGTGCCGGCCAGCCGGGCGGCATCGTCCGCCGCGACCGTCAGCGGCCTCCGGCCGATCGTCAGCCTGCCATCGGCATGGCGGATCAAATAGTTACCGCTGGCCACCCCCGACAGCGTCCCGCCCGCCGCCGTGATGCGGTAGCCGGCCCCGACCGCCGACCGCGAGCGGGCGTCGGTGGACAGGGTGACGCCCGACAGCAGCCCGTCGCCCTGGCCGTTCTTCCAACCCGTCACCGAATATCCCAACGCAGGCACGGCGTCGCCATAGACCATCGAGCCGTCGGTGGCCGTGACCGTCAGTAGGGCCGGCGTGACCGAAAAGGCTCCGCCGGCATGGCTGAGCCGGTAGTTGCCGGTCGCTGCACCCGACAGCGTCCCGCCCGCCGCCATGGTGCGGTAGCCGGTACCGACGTTCGAGAGGGAGGTCGCGTCGGTGGAGACCGCGACGCCAGAGAGCAGCCCGTCGCTCTGGCCGTTCTTCCAGCCGGACACGCTGTAGCCGAGCGCCGGTACGGCATCGCCATAGACCATGCTGCCGTCCGCCGCGGTCACCATCAGGGTGGCCGGTGTCACCGAGAAGGCGCCGTCCACACGGGCAAACGTATAGTTGCCGGCGGCAGCACCGGAGAGCGCCCCGCCCGCCGTCGTCGTGCGGTAGGCCGTCCCGACGTTCGACTGAGACGTTGCGTCCGTGGAAACCGTGACGCCGGACAGAAGTCCATCGGTCTGCCCGTTCTTCCAGCCCGCCACCGAATAGCCGGACAGCACCGGCACGGCGTCGCCATAGATCATGGTTCCGTCGGCCGCCGTCAGCGTCAGCGTGGCCGGCGTCACCGAAAGGCTGCCGTCCACATGGCGAAGCGTGTAGTTGCCGACGGCGCCGCCCGACAGCGTCCCGCCCGTCGCGGCGATGCGGTAGTCTCCGACATTCGATTGCGCGGTGGCGTCGGTCGAGACGCCAACCCCCGCCAGCAGGCTGTCGGTCTGACCGTTCTTCCAGCCCGCCACGCTGTAGTCCAGACCCGGCACGGCGTCGCCATAGACCATCGCGCGGCTGCCGGCCGTCACCGTCAGGATGGCCGGCGTCACCGAGAAGCTGCCGCCGACATGGTCCAGCGTGTAATTGCCGGCGGCGGCCCCCGACAGCGTCCCGCCCGTCGTGGTCGTGCGGTAGGAGGTGCCGACATTCGACAGGGAGGTGGCGTCGGTGGAGGCGGTCACGTCGGACAGCAGCCCGTCGCCCTGGCCGTTCCTCCAGCCCGATGCCGTATAGCCCAGCACCGGAACGGCGTCGCCATACACCATCGTGCTGTTGGCCGCCGTCACCGTCAGCGTGGCAGGCGTCACAGAGAAGCCACCGTCCACACGGCTGAAGCTGTAGTTGCCGGCGGCGGCACCCGACAGCATTCCGCCCGTCGTCATCGTGCGGTAGGAGGTCCCGACGTTCGACTGCGATGTGGCATCGGTCGAGACGGTCACGCCCGACAGCAGCGCGTCGGTCTGGCCGTTCTTCCAGCCCGCCACCGAATAGCCGGTCAGTGTCGGCACGGCGTCGCCATAGACCATGGTGCCACCAGCCGCAGTCAGCGTCAGGGTGGCAGGCGTCACCGAAAAGGCACCGTCCACACGGTTGAAGCTGTAGTTGCCGGATGCGGCACCCGACAGCGTGCCACCCGCCGTCACGGTCCGGTAGGAAGTGCCGACATTCGAGGTGGAGGTGGCGTCGGTCGAGGCGGTCACACCCGACAGAAGCGCGTCGGTTTGGCCGTTCTTCCAGCCCGTCACGCTGTAGCCGGTCAGCGTCGGCACGGCGTCGCCATAGACCATCGTGCCACCGGCCGCCGTCACCGTCAGGGTGGCCGGCGTCACCGCAAAGGCCCCGTCCGCACAGGCAATCGTATAGTTGCCGGAAGCGGCACCGGAGAGCGTCCCACCCGTCGCCGTGGTGCGGTAGGAGGTGCCGACATTCGAGGTGGAGGTGGCGTCGGTCGAGACGGTCACGCCCGTCAGCAGCTCATCGGTCTGCCCGTTCTTCCAGCCGGACAGGCTGTAGCCCAGCGTCGGCACGGCGTCGCCGTAGACCATCGTGCCGTCCGACGCCGTCACCGTCAGGGTGGCCGGCGTCACCGAGAAGGCGCCGTCCGCACGGGCAATCGTGTAGTTGCCGGTGGCAGCACCGGAGAGCGCGCCACCCGCCGTCATGGTCCGATAGGCGGTGCCGACATTCGAGGCGGAGGTAGCGTCCGTGGAAACCGTGACGCCCGAAAGCAGGGCGTCGGTCTGGCCGTTCTTCCAGCCCGCCACCGAATAGCCGGTCAGCGTCGGCACGGCGTCGCCGTAGACCATCGTGCCGCCGGCCGCCGTCACCGTCAGCGTGGCGGGCGTAACCGAGAAGCCGCCGTCCACACGGGCAACCGTGTAATTGCCGGTGGCAGCACCGGAGAGCGTCCCGCCCGCCGTCATCGTCCGATAGGTGGTGCCGACGTTCGATTGAGATGTCGCGTCCGTGGAAACCGTGACGCCCGAAAGCAGGGCGTCGGTCTGGCCGTTCTTCCAGCCCGCCACCGAATAGCCGGTCAGCGTCGGCACGGCGTCGCCATAGACCATCGTGCCGCCGGCCGCCGTCACCGTCAGGGTGGCCGGCGTCACCGAGAAGGCCCCGTCCGCACGGGCTATCGTATAGTTGCCGGTGGCGGCACCGGAGAGCGTCCCGCCCGCCGTCATCGTGCGGTAGGCCGTCCCGACATTCGACTGAGATGTCGCGTCCGTGGAAACCGTGACGCCAGACAGCAGCCCGTCGCCCTGTCCGTTCTTCCAGCCCGACACCGAATAGCCGGTCAACGCCGGCACGGTGTCGCCATAGATCATCGTGCCGTCTGACGCCGTCAGCGTCAGGGTGGCCGGCGTCACCGAAAAGGCGCCGCCCACATGGCTGAGCGTGTAGTTGCCGGCGGCGGCCCCCGACAGCGTGCCACCCGTCGCCGTGGTGCGGTAGGAGCTGCCGACATTCGAAGCGGAGGTCGCATCGGTCGAGACGGTCACGCCCGACAACAGGGCGTCGGTCTGGCCGTTCTTCCAGCCGGACAGGCTGTAGCCCAATGTCGGCACGGCGTCGCCGTAGACCATCGTGCTGTCCGATGCCGTCACCGTCAGGGTGGCGGGCGTCACCGAGAAGGCCCCGTCCGTACGGGCAATCGTGTAGTTGCCGGTGGCCGCCCCCGACAGCGTCCCGCCCGCCGTCATCGTGCGATAGGTGGTCCCGACATTCGAGGCGGAGGTGGCGTCGGTCGAAACCGTGATGCCCGACAGCAGCGCGTCGGTCTGGCCGTTCTTCCAGCCCGCCACCGTATAGCCGGTCAGCGCCGGCACGGTGTCGCCATAGACCATCGTGCCGTCGGATGCCGTCACCGTCAGGGTGGCCGGCGTCACCGAGAAGGCCCCATCCGTACGGGCAATCGTGTAGTTGCCGGTGGCGGCACCCGACAGCGTCCCGCCCGCCGTCATGGTGCGGTAGGAGGTGCCGACATTCGAGGTTGAGGTGGCGTCGGTCGAGACGGTCACGCCCGACAGCAGCGCGCCGGTCTGGCCATTCTTCCAGCCCGTGACCGTAAACCCCGTCAGCGTCGGTACGGCGTCGCCATAGACCATCGTGCCGCCGTCGGCCGTCAGCGTCAGGGTGGCCGGCGTCACCACGGCGCCGACATTCACCACGCGGGCCGCCCCGCCGAGGCCGAAGCTGCCGGTCACCCCCGACGCGTCCACGAGGTTCAGGTAGGTCCCGACATTGGCGCCGGCCGCCAGGGTGCTGGTCGCCCCGCCGCTGATCCGGTTCCACACCGACCCGCCGAGCACGGCGATGGGTACAGTCGCCGGATCGTCGCCATAGACGGTGTTGTGGACGATGCCGACCGCGCCGGACACGCCGAACAGCAGCGGCGCTCCGGTGCCGTCAGCCGGCGCCCAAGCCAGGGCGTCGAGGCCGCTGAAGCTGCTCGCGTCGCGCATCTGCGCGCCGGTCAGCCCGGTCATGCCGGTGACGGCCCCGGCCCCCGCGCCGGCCGCCCGGCCGCTGGACTCGGTGTTCCAATAGGACAGCGTGACGGTGCCGTCGTTGCGTCCGGCCAGCCCGCCGAGCGCGGTGCCTTGCCCGGCCACGGCGCCGGTGGCGTAGGACTGGGCGATGCTGCCGCCCGTCCCGTTGGTCCCGGCCAGCCCGCCGACCCGGTCGCCCTGCCCGGTGACCGCGCCGGTGGCGTAGGTCTGCAGGATGCTGCCGTCATTGACGCCGGCCAGCCCGCCGACGCCGTCGCCCTGTCCGGCCACCGTGCCGGCGGCATAGGATTGGCGGATGGTGCCGCTGTTGCTGCCCGCCAACCCGCCGGTGCCGGCCCCTTGTCCGGTCACGCCGGCGCGGGAGAAGGACTGGAGGATGGTGCCGCCGTTGGTCCCGGCGATGGCGCCGACCCGGTTCCCGCCGGTGACGGCGCCGGTCGCATCGAGGCCGACATTGCTCACCATGCCGCCGGTGCCGATCTTGCCGAACAGGCCGACATCGTCGCTCGCCGGCCGGTTGATCGTCAGCCCGCGGATCAGATGGCCGCGCCCGTCGAAGCTGCCGGTGAAGCCGGCGCCCGCCAGCGGGGCGAAGCCGCCCGTCCCCCAGATGCCGGCGGCATCGGCGCCCGACGTAGCCTGGGCGTCGATGTCGGCGTCGAGCCGGTAGGAGCCTGTCGGGTTCGCATCGATCAGCTGGAGCTGGTGGAGGTTGGTGATGGCTGCGATGCCGTCGCTTCCGGCCTTCGCCGCCTCCCACCGGCCGATGGGCCGCATGTCCCCGGACTGGTACCAGTCCTTGGTGAAATCCCAGCCGACATAGGAGGATGCCTGACGCGCCTCGGCGGTGGTCAACCCGGTCAGGCCGGTCACCACCTTGTTGCCGACGCCGTTCTGCTGTCCGCTGGTCTGCGTGTCCCAATAGGAGTTGGTGATGGTGCCTTGAGTATGCTCGCCGATGAAGCCGCCGACGTTGGTGGCTCCTGTCACACTGCCGGAGGCATAGGACTGATCGATCCCTGCATAACTTCTTCCGACAAGCCCTCCAGCCCGATTCCCTGCCGCAGTGACCGATGCGACCGCGTAAGATCGTTTGATCCGGTCCAAGGGGGACTGTGAATTTCCAACAAGACCGCCAACAATACTTTGACCAGAAACACTTCCATTGAAGTAGGAGTTTTCGATAGACACTCCACCTTCAATAGATCCTACAAGACCTCCAACAAAAAGCTGTCCGGAAAAATGACCATTGGTAACTCCTATATTTTTGATAATGGTATTATTATTAATAAACCCAACTGCTTGGCCAAATAATCCGACGTACCGCTCATTTGGACGATTGATGAATAGTCCTTTGATTACATGGCCGTCTCCATCGAAGTTTCCTTGAAATCTGACGATTAAGTTCCCAATCGGATAAAATCCGCGCTCACCCCAAATGCCCGCGGGGTTGGTGCCCGCGGTTTCGGACGCGTCGATGTCCATGGCCAACCGATAGCTGCCCTTGGGATATTCGGTCCAGCCATCGCTCGCGTTTATCAGGACAAGCTGATGCAGATTGCTGACGACCCTGTAGCCGTCCGCTCCTGTCCTGGCCGCCTCCCATACCCCGATGGGCCTGAAGTCCGGGCCTATATCGAAGAGATTCGAGTACCATTTGTAAGCTCCGTAGCTGAAATAATTGCCGTCCGCTACGGTGCTTGAATCCCGGATCTCGTCTGATGTCAGGCCTCTCAGTCCGGTGGTCGTACCGGTGCCGACGCCGACTCCACTCCCGAGACCGGTGGTCTGCGTGTCCCAAAAGGACCATTCGACCGTGCCGCTGTTGGCACCAATCAGGCCGCCGGCATCCTGCCCCGTCACGGCGCCGGTGGCGTAGCTCTCGGTCACCGTGCCGCCATTGTCGCCGATCAGGCCGCCGACCGTCCTCGTTCCCGTCACGCTGCCCAGGGCGTAGGCTTCGGTCACCGACCCGGCGGTCATCCGTCCGACCAGGCCGCCCGCCTGATCGCCCCCCGCCGTCACGGCGCCGCTGGCATAGGCCTGGAGGATCGTCCCGCTGTTGCTGCCCACCAGTCCGCCGACAGCACCACCCTGTGCCGTCACCGCGCCGGTGGCGAAGGACTGGCCGACCGTCCCGGCGTTGCTGCCGACCAGCCCGCCGACCTCGCCGCCCCGCCCGGTCACCGTGCCGGTGGCCGACGCCCAGTTCACCGTCCCGGCGTTGCTGCCGGCCAGGGCTCCCACCCGGTTCGCCCCCAGCACGCTGCCGCCGACCATGCGGACGTCCCGCACCACGCCGCCGGCGCCGACGACGCCGAACAGGCCGACATCATTGCTGCCCGGCCGGTTGATCGTCAGCCCGTCGATGGCATGATCCCGGCCGTCGAACCGCCCTGTGAAGGGGGTGGCGGCGCTGCCCAGCGGGGCGAAGCCGGCGCCGCTGTTCCAGCCGGCGGTGGCCTGCGCGTCGATGTCGCGGCCCAGCGCGTAGGTGCCCGCCAGATTGCTGGCGATGGCCTGCAAATTCTCCGCCGAGTTCACCAGCATGAAGCCGGTCACCGCCGTGCCCGCCCCGGCGATGCCGGAATAGTCGGTCGGCGCGGTGTAGGCGGTGGGATTGTAGAGGATGGACGCTCCGCCGGAGGCTGTGACGGTGGCCCCCGCGTCAAACCGCACCGTTCCCGTCCCGATGCCGCCGTAATCCGACCACAGCACCACCTGCGCACCGCGCATGGCGGCGCTCACCGTGACGTCGCGCTTGGCCAGCAGCGAAAGGTTGGATCTGGTTTCGCCGGTGACGGCCGCATTCACCGCGATGTCGCGGCCGGCCTTCAGCACGATCATGCCCTCGTCGCCCTGGGCGGTGAGGGCGGCATTCACCGTGATGTCCCGGTCCGCCGACAGGGTGAGCATCGTCGGCTGGTTCCAGGTGAGCGGTGCCGCCACCGTGATGTCGCCGGCCTGGGTGCCGCCCTCCCCCGTCGTTACCAGGACATTGGCCCAATCCAGCGCCGACTTCAGCGTATTCACGTTCAGAACGCTGTCGTTGCCGCTGGCGCTGAAGCCGGACATCCCGCTGTCGGCGGCATCGGAGATGGTCAGGTTGTAGGGGTCGAGCAGCAGCGTGCCGAAGCCCGCCGTCCCGCGCAGGTCCGCCGTGCCGGTGAAGGCCAGACGCGCCTTGCCCGACACCTCCGCGTCGCCGCCCTTGCCGGCGCCCCGCGCCGAAACCGCTCCGGCGAAGGCGGTGTCGCGGTCGGACCACACGACCACCTGGCCGCCATCCCCCCGCGTGCCATCGGCGCGGAGTTGCGCCCCCGCCTCCACCGTGACCGTCCGCGCCGTCGCCACCGGCTCGGCCAGATAGCGCGTCGCCGCGGTCCGCCCGCCCTGGTAGTCGCCGCCGACCAGCAGCGTGCCACCCGAGGCGCCCGACACGTCCAGCGCCGCCTTGCCGGTCAGCACCACCGCCTTGCCGGTCGCCACCAGCGTCCCGCCGGCCCCGGTCGTTCCCGAGGCGTCCAGCTTGCCGGAAACCGTCACCGATCCGCCGGAGACGCGGATGTCGCCGCCCGCCCGCTCCGGCCGGCGTGAGGGGCGCGCTTCCCGCTTGGCGCCCTTCCCTGCGCTCTCCGCCTTCGTGCTGTCCGGCTTCGCCGCGTCGGGGCGCCGGCTCTCCTCACCGGTCCGGCGCTGCGCCACCACCGGGCTCTCGACGATGACGCTGCCGCCGTCGCCGGCCGTCAGGAAGACGCGCCCGTCCCGCTTGGCGACGCCCGTCGCCTTGACCACACCGCCGGTGTTGCCAGCCAGCGCATAGACGCTGCCGCCATTGGCTCGCATCTCGGCATTTGCCCCCGCCAGCGTGCCGGCATTGACCGCTTCCGTGTCGGACCCGCCGACCTTGACCGCGAAGCGCCCATCGGCGTCGGCCGTCTCCTTCGCCAGCACCTCGTAGCCGGCCAGCAGCGCCGCCGTTCCCTTCGGCGCCGAGAGCTTGCCCTCGTTGCGCACGGAGCGGGCGATCAGCGCCACGTCGCCGCCGCGCGAGGCGATGGTCCCCAGATTGACCACGGCGGCCTTGGAGTCCCCGGCGAAGGTCAGGTCGCGCTGGGCGGCGAAGGCCGCATCGGAAACATCGTGGGTGGAGGCGTAGAAGCCGCCGCCGGTATCGACCCGCCCCTCCTTGCCGACGACGATGCCGGCGCGGTTGACCAGATAGACCGAGCCGGTGGCGGTCAGCGAACCGTCGATGCGGGAGGGCAGATTGCCGGTAACGCGGTTGAGGGTGGCGCCGGCGCCGTTCTCGACATGCACGGATTTGCCGCTGCCGATGGAGAAGCCCTGCCATTCGACGGTGCCGGTGCGCGATCCCTGTTCGACCCGCAGGCCGCCGGGCTGTTCGACGATGCGCCCGGCCCCAGCGGTGAACCGCCCGCCGGTCGGCAGCGCCTCCTCTGCCGCCGCGGAGTGCAGCGGAGTGAGCGCCGTACAGCTCATCAAGGCGAACAGCAGGCCGCTCCGGCCGATGAACTGTCCGGTGGAACGCAGCCGCCTGCCGGTCGAATGTCCCATGCCTCTGACGCCAACCTCTGTCGGGTGGGCGGCGAAGGGGGCGCGTCCGGTGCACGCGGCGTAGAGGCAGCCACGTCCCGGCGACCCATCGGCCCACGGTAATTTTTTTAATCGAGGGCGCAATTTACCGGATCGTCCAGGGTTACACTCGTCGATCCGTCCCAAAGATTTGACATTGCGTCTCAATACGGGAGTTCGGGCCGGCGGCGGGGGAGCGGGCTAAACCGCGACCTTGCAGGCGATGACGGACGCCTGCTATCGACACCGGTGTCGGTCGCGCGGCGAGGCTTCGGAACCATGAGGCAAGTCATCACGATGGGACCCCGTGAGGCGGCGGAACGCCGGCCGATTCCGACTCTGTCTTTCGATCCGCAGGAGAGCACGGGCCGGGCCGGCTTCACCCGGTGGCGCGACCTGCTGTCGATCCTCTTCGAAGCGGAACCGGCTGGCGCGGCGGACGAGACCGGCCTCGCCGGATCGGCGACGGCCTTCCATCTCGGGAGCCTTCTCATGCTGCGGATCGGCGGGCCGGCAATGACCCTGCGCCGCACCAACGCCACC
The DNA here is from genome assembly GCF_001639105.2 of Azospirillum humicireducens. Taxonomy (NCBI): domain Bacteria; kingdom Pseudomonadati; phylum Pseudomonadota; class Alphaproteobacteria; order Rhodospirillales; family Azospirillaceae; genus Azospirillum; species Azospirillum humicireducens. The sequence goes on along the minus strand of NZ_CP028903.1, from coordinate 466,363 downwards.
GTCGCACGAGGCGCCTTGGACCATTGCATGGTTACGCTCTATCTTGAGGGCGGCTGCACCGTCTCGAAGGGGGGGAGTACGGTCGCAATGCGCACCGGCGACATCGGATTCCTGAATTTGGGGTGCCCCGTCACCGTCGAGACCTCCGCGTTCCAACTGCTGGCCCTGGTGATCCCCCGGGACGGGCTGGCCCCCCTGGTCAAGGTGCCGGAAGCCCTGCATGGGCTGGTGCTGCCTGCGGATTCGGCGGTCGGGATGCTCCTGAACGACCATTTGCGCACGCTGGACGCGCAGCTTCCCGCTCTGGACGCCCCCGCGGCGATGGCGGTCGCCGACGGAATCGCCGGGCTGATCGCCGCATGCGTCGGATCGGCGATCGACACCCGCAATCCGGTCGATGAACCGCGGGGGGCGCTGCTCGACCGAATCAAGGAGTTCATCGAGATGAAGCTCGAAGCTCCCGAACTCGGGACCGCCCTCATCTGCGACAGCTTCGGCCTGTCGCGCTCGGCTCTCTATCGGCTGTTCGAACCGCTGGGCGGGGTGGCGAAACATGTGCGGGACCGGCGGCTGGCGCGGGCACTGGATGATCTGGTGACCCCCCGGCGGGACCGCCCGCGGATCGTCGACATCGCCTACCACTGGGGTTTCGGCTCCGAAGCCTCGTTCATCCGGGCCTTCCGGACCAATTACGGCATGTCGCCCGGCGAAGCACGGGAAACGGCCGGGTATGTGCGATGGACCTCCCGGAAGGACGCCGCGGCGATCGAGCGCGTCCTTCATCGCTGGATGCGTTCGCTGACGCCGCAGGCGTCACAATGCGGAGCGATCCGGCGGAGTTGACCGTCCTGTCAGCTTGGTTGACCGGGGTTGCGGGCCCGGGCGCGAATGCCGTTCGCGTTTCGATCCACGCCCCCGCGTAGGGGGCGACCGTCTGCGCCTGCGGTGCCGCGCTTGGCTCCTGTGTTTCGATCCACGCCCCCGCGTAGGGGGCGACCCCTCGCCCGACGCGCCGGCATGGCGCTCGAACAGGTTTCGATCCACGCCCCCGCGTGGGGGGCGACCCAAGGTCAAGTCCGAGGTTGACAAGGCCATGCTGTTTCGATCCACGCCCCCGCGCGGGGGGCGACGCAAATGCTTGGCGACGAGGCGAACGTCTTCAATGTTTCGATCCACGCCCCCGCGCGGGGGGCGACAGGCGACGATGACCAACCTGACGAACATCATGCAGTTTCGATCCACGCCCCCGCGCGGGGGGCGACGTGGGGGTGGGTACTGGCCCTTCAACACTGCAATGTTTCGATCCACGCCCCCGCGCGGGGGGCGACGCCGGATCGCCCGCATGGAGCGCCCCGAGTGGAAGTTTCGATCCACGCCCCCGCGCGGGGGGCGACGGGCGGGCAATACCTACCGCTACCGCGCCAGCGAGTTTCGATCCACGCCCCCGCGCGGGGGGCGACTTGTCGGCCGCCAGTATATCGACGAGTTCGGATTTGTTTCGATCCACGCCCCCGCGCGGGGGGCGACGGACGTGGGGCGCGGCGAATGACCGGTGGGGCGGGTTTCGATCCACGCCCCCGCGCGGGGGGCGACATAGCCGTCCCGCGGCATCTCGACGGGTTGACTGTTTCGATCCACGCCCCCGCGCGGGGGGCGACTCGCTCCGTCCGCTTCTGGCGGCGCGCTGACGCTGTTTCGATCCACGCCCCCGCGCGGGGGGCGACGAAGCCGCCGCTGAGTTAGCCCGCGTCTGCCATGTTTCGATCCACGCCCCCGCGCGGGGGGCGACGAAGATCGAGGGTGTTTGGAAGATGGCAGGCGTGTTTCGATCCACGCCCCCGCGCGGGGGGCGACGCTTGGCGCCGGCCGTGGTGTCGATGACCATCTGTTTCGATCCACGCCCCCGCGCGGGGGGCGACCAACGTCGAAGGTCAGGCCCGGCACCGCGGGGAGTTTCGATCCACGCCCCCGCGCGGGGGGCGACGGCGGCGAAGCTCTTGCCGGTGGCCGACAGCGTGTTTCGATCCACGCCCCCGCGCGGGGGGCGACTCATCGAGTGGACAACCCTGGTGATCGGCAAGGTGTTTCGATCCACGCCCCCGCGCGGGGGGCGACGGCCGGCATCGGCGGCAACGAAATACCTGCCAGTGTTTCGATCCACGCCCCCGCGCGGGGGGCGACCAGAGGATGTTGACAGGTACGTCAAGGTGCCGCTGTTTCGATCCACGCCCCCGCGCGGGGGGCGACAACCAAACCGAATAGTTCTACTGTGTCATAGAGAAGGACTGGAGGATGGTGCCGCCGTTGGTCCCGGCGATGGCGCCGACCCGGTTCCCGCCGGTGACGGCGCCGGTCGCATCGAGGCCGACATTGCTCACCATGCCGCCGGTGCCGATCTTGCCGAACAGGCCGACATCGTCGCTCGCCGGCCGGTTGATCGTCAGCCCGCGGATCAGATGGCCGCGCCCGTCGAAGCTGCCGGTGAAGCCGGCGCCCGCCAGCGGGGCGAAGCCGCCCGTCCCCCAGATGCCGGCGGCATCGGCGCCCGACGTAGCCTGGGCGTCGATGTCGGCGTCGAGCCGGTAGGAGCCTGTCGGGTTCGCATCGATCAGCTGGAGCTGGTGGAGGTTGGTGATGGCTGCGATGCCGTCGCTTCCGGCCTTCGCCGCCTCCCACCGGCCGATGGGCCGCATGTCCCCGGACTGGTACCAGTCCTTGGTGAAATCCCAGCCGACATAGGAGGATGCCTGACGCGCCTCGGCGGTGGTCAACCCGGTCAGGCCGGTCACCACCTTGTTGCCGACGCCGTTCTGCTGTCCGCTGGTCTGCGTGTCCCAATAGGAGTTGGTGATGGTGCCTTGAGTATGCTCGCCGATGAAGCCGCCGACGTTGGTGGCTCCTGTCACACTGCCGGAGGCATAGGACTGATCGATCCCTGCATAACTTCTTCCGACAAGCCCTCCAGCCCGATTCCCTGCCGCNCCTGCAATTGCGAACTTTATGACACAGTAGAAATAGGGGCTTGGCGTGAGTAAGAAGTTTCGATCCACGCCCCCGCGCGGGGGGCGACTTCGGCGTGGGCGCCGGATAGTGCGCGGCTGCGAGTTTCGATCCACGCCCCCGCGCGGGGGGCGACCGCAGATCGTCCAGCTTAGCGACAAGCTGGACAAGTTTCGATCCACGCCCCCGCGCGGGGGGCGACTCGAGACGCATACCGCCCCGCCGCTGTGGCTGTACGTTTCGATCCACGCCCCCGCGCGGGGGGCGACCATCTTCCAGGCGCTGCGCGACCAGCCGGGCGCAGTTTCGATCCACGCCCCCGCGCGGGGGGCGACCCGGGGTGATCAAGGATCTCTCGACGGCGATGAAGTTTCGATCCACGCCCCCGCGCGGGGGGCGACGCCGCCGGGCTTAATGTCAGCGTGCAGTTTTTGGTTTCGATCCACGCCCCCGCGCGGGGGGCGACCGACAGGCGATGTATTTGACATGACTGCAACGGTGTTTCGATCCACGCCCCCGCGCGGGGGGCGACCCGTGCTTCTGGTTGTTCGTGCAGTTCGTAAACGTTTCGATCCACGCCCCCGCGCGGGGGGCGACCCTTCTTCCTGCCGTCGATTGTCCATCGGGCAGGGTTTCGATCCACGCCCCCGCGCGGGGGGCGACTTAAGGCCGACGGCGTGGTTGGCCCCCGCACGGCGTTTCGATCCACGCCCCCGCGCGGGGGGCGACCTATGGGCTTGGACGCCTGAACCCGTAGGTGGTAGTTTCGATCCACGCCCCCGCGCGGGGGGCGACGTGCGCGCCGCTGCCCGCGCTCTTGTGCAGGCGATGTTTCGATCCACGCCCCCGCGCGGGGGGCGACCTATGGGCTTGGACGCCTGAACCCGTAGGTGGTAGTTTCGATCCACGCCCCCGCGCGGGGGGCGACGGTGAGTTCACCCGCCGCACCGCCGGACCGCAGACGTTTCGATCCACGCCCCCGCGCGGGGGGCGACGGCGGGCAATACCTACCGCTACCGCGCCAGCGATGTTTCGATCCACGCCCCCGCGCGGGGGGCGACTCCATCGCCCATGTTATTGGCTGGCTGAATAGCGGTTTCGATCCACGCCCCCGCGCGGGGGGCGACAGCCCCGCGGCAACCCACCCCCGCAAGGAGTGGAGTTTCGATCCACGCCCCCGCGCGGGGGGCGACCGCCATCTCCTTTGACGTGCGAATACCATAGGTCGTTTCGATCCACGCCCCCGCGCGGGGGGCGACGATGTGGCGTCCGCCGGGGCACCTCCTTTGTACCAGTTTCGATCCACGCCCCCGCGCGGGGGGCGACTGACCGCCCCTCTCTCCTGAAGGACACGCACATGTTTCGATCCACGCCCCCGCGCGGGGGGCGACTCTCGCCACGCTCCGGCTTCTTCGCATCGGCCAGGTTTCGATCCACGCCCCCGCGCGGGGGGCGACGGCTGGCCGTTGCCGGTGCCGCTGGCGTGGTGACGTTTCGATCCACGCCCCCGCGCGGGGGGCGACGACCAATCAGTATCTACTTGTCCAAGCACCCAAAATCTCTGGTCGAGCGCGAATCAGTTCGCGCGCGCCGTTCTGTCGGGCGTCGATCACTATGCCATTGAAGCTAACCCATTGAAAGCATTCCACGGCGAACCTCCCAGGAGTTTCCTGTCCGCTTCGGGTTCGCGCTCGCTCAGAACACCAGCGTCCCGTCGAGGTCCAGCGTGGGCTTGGCCCCGACATGTTCAATGCGGCGGCTCGCACTGGCGCCAAGATGGTAGAAGCGCAGGCTGTCTATGCTCTGGTCGATTTCACCGAGCAGACGGGCACGCAGCGCAGTCCATTGTGCCGGATCGACCTCACATTCGAACACGGAAAACTGAACCCGCTGTCCGAAATCCCGGCATGCCTTCGCAACCCGGCGCAATCGGCGGCGACCGGCCGCGTCCTGGGTGTTCACGTCATAGGTGATCAGCATCAGCATGGCCGGTCATTTCCAAAGAAAGGGCGGGTAGCCGTCGAGGTCGCCGCGCAGATGGCGGGCAAGCAGCTGCGCCTGAATGTGCGGGACCAATCCCAGGCTGACCTTCTCGTTCAGGAACGGGTGGGTGATTTCATCCTTCTTGCGCTCCTGATAGGCGGCAAGGACTGCCTTTCGGGAGTCGTCGCGCAGCAGGACGGCACCGCCCTCCCTGTAGGTGAAATCCTTCGGCCCGATCTGCTGGCGATTGATCAGCGTCAGAACGACCCGGTCGGCCAGCACAGGACGGAACTCCTCCATCAGGTCGAGCGCGAGGCCGGCCCGGCCGGGACGGTCGCGGTGCAGGAAACCGACCTGCGGATCCAGGCCGACGGATTCCAGCGCCGAGCGGCAATCGTGCCCGACCATGGCGTACAGAAAGGACAGCAGGGCGTTGCAGGCATCCAGCGGCGGACGGCGGCTGCGACCGCGGAAGCGGAAGGCATCATCGTCGCGGCGGATCAGATGGTCGAACGCACCGAAATAGGCATTGGCGGCATCCCCCTCATGGCCGCGCGCGACGTCGATGCTCCCCGCCTCCATCACCCGGCGTGCCACGTCTCCCAGGCGGCGCTGGGCATCGTCCAATCCAGACCGGCCGATCTCCCCCATCGAAGACCCATGGTCCCGCAGCGCGCGGCGCAGCACCGCACGCTGGTTTGCCGCCTTCGCCACCACAATGGCGCGGACGATGACGAGCCCGGCGTCCGGATCGTCGGCCACCCGATACTGGCGCCGGCGCAGCAGCACATTTCCACTGCATGGCCCCTCCACCCGCGCCAGGAACTTGCCGTGTTCGGTCAGGAAGGAGACCGTTACTCCGGCTTCGGCACAGGCCCCCATCAGCGGTGGCGACATGCCGACCCGGCCGAAGCAGATGATGCCGCCCATCATGTGCATGGGCACGCGGCCGATTTCCCTCCGCTCCACCTCCACCACGATGTTGGCGCCGTCCTTGGACAGCCATGCGCCTTCGGTGGTGACGAACATCGTATTCAAATGCTGGCGCATGGGATCAGGAGTCTCCCCGGTCGGTTTCTCCGCGGTCATCAGGCGGGATCGCGTCCTCGCCGTCTTCCAAGTGCCGGGCAAGCCAGTCGGCCACCGGCGGCGGACGGCCCAGCCGGCGCGGCCGGCAAAGCTCGATCATCGAGCAGTTCCGGCATTTGGCCGCCTCGTACACCGGCGGCGGGGTGCGGCCGGACTCGATCATGGCGCGAACGGCGGCCGCCGTCCGTTCGGTCAGCCCCCGCAACTCGTCGTCGAGCCGGACAACGACACGCCGCCGGTTCTCCCCATAGAAGAGTGCCCCCTCGGCGATGTCCGTGTGGAACATCTCCTCCAGACAGATGGCCTGGGCGCAGAGCTGGACCTCGTCCGCCCGATGGGCCTTGGGCCGGCCGCGCTTGTATTCGACCGGATAAGGCCGCTGCTCGGGGCCATGCAGTTCGACCAGATCGGCGACGCCGGCAAGGCCAAGCCTCCGCGAACGCAACGGCATCGACCGCACCGTGCGGACGGCCCCCCGCCTGTCCCGGCCGCCCGCATCCACCGCGTCATGCAGCAGCCGGCCTTCGACGGTGAAGGTGTTCTCCTGCCACTGCCGCTCCACATGGATCAGGGCGCATTGGCGGGGACAGAACAGCTGGTGCTGCAACGCCGACAGGGGAAGAAGATCATCGTCGTCCATACCGCCCCCTTCCCCGGCTGGCTGCCCGCTTGGTTCAGAACTTCTCGATCATCGTCACCCCGGTCGGCACGTGCGCCGCATCCAGGGTGATCCGGTAATCGGCGAAGCGCCGGGCCGGCGGCAGGTTGCCGGTGCCGGGGCCGTCCAGCTCGTAATCCTCGCCCTGGAAGTGCCGTTTTACGGTGACGAGGTCGAACAGGCGATGGGCGGGAGCGTTACCGAGCGCGCTGTCGTGACGGAACAGGACCAGCTTGCGGCCGGCCATCTCGCCGCGGGCAGCCGAGCGGTCATGGTCGAACATCCCCTCCAGCGCGGTCCACAGCAGGTCCAGGTCGTCCTCGTCGAAACCGGTGCCCTCCGCCAGCTTGGCGGAGATGTAGCCATGGCAGCGATACAGGCCATAGGGGACGACATGCTTGCGCCCCATGGTGCGGTTGTCGCGGCGCCCATCATCCGCCGGGTCGCCGTCCTTGCGCTCCTTGGCCTCCTTCTCCGAGGTGGCGGCCATGCGGGTGATCGAAATCTCCAGCGGCAGGATCGGCTCCACCGAATGGGCGAAGGACAGCTGGACCGGCCCGCGCACCTGCCCGCAATTGATGCTGGTGCTCATCACTGCGCCGAAGCTGCGGACGTCGAAGAAGTTGTCGCACATGAACTGCCGGACGGCCTTTTCCTCCGCTTCCTTGGGCGACAGCTTCTTCGCGCTCTCGACATCCTTGTCGTCCGGGCGGACGGCGCGGTAGGCGGCGCGGTGCTTTTCGTTCAGGATCGCCCCTTCCTGGACATAGATGCCGTAGCGCGGCTCGCCGTCACGGCTGAGTGCGGCGAAGTTGCGGATCTTCCGCTTCAGGCAGACGTCGGTTACCAGCCCCTTGTTGGTTTCCGGATCGAGCCGCGGCAGGTTGCCGGCGTCGGGATCGCCGTTCGGATTGCCGTTGGTGACGTCGAACAGATAGACGAACTCGTAGCGGTTCTGGATCGCGGACATGGTTCAATCCTCGGAGACGGTCTGTTCGGTGGCGACGGCCTGTTCGGTGGATGCCGCGGCCTTGCCGGAATAGCGCTGGTGGTAGTAGCCGATGGCGAATCGCCCCTGATCCTCGATGCGCAGCGAGCGCGGAAAGCCGCTGTCCAGCCCGCCGAGGATCTGGCCGATTTCCCCTTCGAACCAGCCGCCGAGCCGGGGCTTGTCGCCCTTGCGCAACACCGCCAGATGGTGGTTGCTGTTGCGCAGCAGCATGGGGAAGACGCTGGCCGGGGTGGCCGACGCGGCGCCGAAATAGCGGTCGCGGATGCTGGCGTTCACATCCCCCAGGGCCGCCCGCTGGGCACCCTCCAGCACGGCAAACAGGCGGCCCAGCCGGTAGGCCGGGTTCGCCTCATCTCGGTTCAGGCTCACGGGTATCTCCTCCGTCTTCTTCGTTCCCAGGCGGGAGTCGCGGTTCAGGCAGGCCCGGCAGATCGCGGCCTTGACACCATTCACCGGGTCGCCGGCCCGCATGCGGATGATGACCGCCGCCAGCAGGCTGCGGGGATAGCGGCCGCCGGTCAGGATGGCGCGCATCACCTCCCCGGCCAGTTGCGGCGCGATGTTCTCGGTCTTGCCGAGCGGAGCGGTTTCGCGCAGCAGCATCCAGACCGCCGGCGCGGTGCGCCAGGGCGCGGGATCGATCCGCAGATCTTCCCAATGGCGGCCGACACGTTCGGCGATGGCCGCGAAGCTGTCCTCCAGCCAGAAACGCACCGACAGCCGGGCGATGTTCGGCGACAGGCCGAGAACGTAGAAGCGTGTCCGCTCATCCAGCTCCGGCGCAATCTCCCGCACCGGCCGCCCCTGGCTGACCGGAAGCAGGGCGTTGCGGATCGCCTGCGCCTCGTCGGCATCCTCGGCGGCGGGCGGACTGAGCAGATCGTGGAACAGCACCTCCGCCCTCTGGGCGGACTCCTCGCCACCGGAGGTGTCGGCCCAGAACACCGTGGTCGCGTCGCCGATCACCAGCCGGTTGCCGCTGCCCCGCGCCAGCAGCGCGTTCAGGGCGGCGCCGTAGCCGAAAGCCGCCGCCTCCGACACCGGCGCGTTCAGCCCTTGCTCCTTGCCATAGGAGGTGAAGGCGTCATTGTTGAAGGAGACGATGGAGGCACCGGAACTCTGCGCGTCCATCACCCCCTTGATCGCGGGATGCAGACGAGCGATCGGCTGGCGCGCTCCCGTCACCAGGCAGATACCCTCCTCCCCAGCGCCCTCGGCCACCGCCCGCTCCCAGATGCGCCGGGCGGCGGTACGGTCGTGCAGGAAGCGCGGCTCCCCCCGATCATTCCGGTCGCCGTCGAGCATGAACATGAAGTTCTGGTCGAGCATGGCGTCGGTGAAACCGCAGGCGTCGAAACGGTCGGCCGACCAGCCATCTAGGAAGCGCAACAGGGCGGCCAGCCCGGCATCCTCGGTTCCGGCCAACAGCCGACGGTGCAACTCCTGGAAGGCTGCATGGTTGGCCGGATGGGCCACCCGCTGCCGCGTCACCTTGTCCACCCCAAGGCCGAGCACGAACTTTCCGTTGTCCCACAGGAAGAAGGAGCGCGGCGTTGTCCCCGGACGCTTGAAGGATTGCGGCACCGCCGTCGGCCGCGGCTCCGACTTCTTCCCCGATAGGCTCTGCCAGGGCAGGATCTCCACCGGCTCGCCATCGGGCGACAGGACGATGATGTGGGCGATGCGCTCCGTCGAATAGCCGAAGGGCGGCACCTCGCCACGGTCGGCCAGCCGGCCATAATAGCCGTTGAGCGCGGCAAGGACGGTCATGACCGCACCTCCACCGAGTTCAGCGGCGGCACTGCCATCACTCCGTCGCGCAGCGCCGCGCGGAAGAACAGCGAGGTCATGTCGTTGGCATGGTCGATGTCGAGCAGCATCCAGCCGAGGTCGCGGTCACGCTGGTCCGGCGGCAGTTCCGACACCGGTGCGACACCATCCTCCAGCAGGGCGAAATTCGCCGGGAACTCCCGCACGCCCAGGCAGGGCTGTTGAAAGCACTGTCCGCTGGCCGCACGGCGGTTGAACATCGACAGATGCTTGGCCTCGCTGTCGCCCGGTCCGGCGCGCTCCGTCAGTTCGAAATGGGCGTGGATGACATAGGCAACGTCGACCAGCAGGGTCGCGGCGCGCTGCTGCCGGTTCTCCTCCACCACCATGCGCAGGTCCTCTACCGCATCGGCCTTCATCGCCTTGCGCACCGCCGCGGTCGGCACGCGCGATCCCACCTCGTTGCGGCGGATCGACTGGAAGCGGATCGGCTTCAGAACCTCGATGGCGTCGATCGCCCAGCGGATCGCCGGCTTCCAATGGATCGCCTCCAGGATGCCGCGCGCCGCCGAAGGCGTCATGACATCGTAGGACACCCGTTCGACCTTCATTTCCGGCCGGGTGAAGCAAGCGCGGTCGCCCCACACGTGAAGTTTCACGCCGTAGGCCATGGCTCTCCCTCAAAAAATGCTGGTTTCGAACCGCCGGAAGGTAGGATCCTCCCAATTCAGCCCGACGTCGGGGTGGTAGAGGTCGCCGTTGACCAGCGCGACGAACTGGTCGCCGAACTCGCCGCTCCGGATGCACTCCGCCGCCCCGGCCTTCAGCAAGCCGGCACGGGCCGAACGGGGAACCTGGACCAGATAGGGCTGCAGGGCGCGGGCGATCCCCCCGGTCTTGTCCGCCGGTGCGTGGCGCAAGGCATCGAGCAGACGCGGGACGGCGTCCGGCTCACCGGCAGGACGATAGGGTACGATCACCGGCACCAGCGGCGACTCGATGATCCGGAACGCCTTCGCAATGTCGGCGAAGGGGAAGTCGTGCTTGCGCCGATAAAGACGCAGGGCGTTCAGGATACCGCGGATCGCCCCCGCCCCCTCCCCCACCAGGGCAGCATCCAGGTCCTCGTCACCGCGCAACCAGTAGACCTGCTGGAAGTAGGCGCGCAATGTGTCGAGAGCCAGTGGGTCGTCATGGGCGCGCAGAACACTGGCGGCTGTCTGAGCGAACAGCGCCAGTTCCGCTGGCGGCCGGTGGCCTTCATCCTCTGGGCTGTCGAAGACGAAGACGCGCCCCAACTCGGGCAACTCGCCGTTCCGGTTGCAGCGGCCCGCTGCCTGCGCGATGGAATCGAGCCCGGCCATCGCCCGGTAGACGACGGGAAAGCTGAAATCCACCCCAGCCTCGACCAGGGAGGTCGAAACCAGCCGGACGGTCTTACCATCCTTGATGTCCTGGCGGATGGCCGCCAATTCCGCCCGGCGGTGCTTGGCGCACAGGCAGGTGGACAGGTGTCGCGCGCCCTCGACCCCGGCAATCCGCCGGTGCAGGTCGCGCGCATGCCGGCGACTGTTGACGATGCAGAGTGCTTGGGGTTCGCTCAGCAGCCGTTCGGCAAGCGCCTCGTCGGGCAGCGGTTCGGCGATGGTGCTGACCGTCACCCGTTTCAGCCGGCGGTACAAGTCCGGCGGGTCGGGCGCCAGTTCCCGCACCTTGTCCAGGCCTCCCCGGAAGCCGGCATCCGTCGTCACCGCCGGCTGGGTCGCCGTACACAGAACCACGGAACTGCGATAGCCGCGCGCCAGCTCGCGCAGTGCCTCCAGGCATGGCCGCAGCACCTTCAACGGCAAGGTCTGCGCCTCGTCCAGGATCACCACCGATCCGGCGATGGCATGCAGCTTTCGGCAAGCCGACGGGCGGTTGGAGAACAGGCTTTCGAAGAACTGCACCGCGGTGGTGACGACCACCGGCCGGTCCCAGTTTTCAGCGGCGTGTCTCAGCTTGCGGGCACCGTCCTTGCCTTCATCGTCGGGGTCGCTGTCGTCCGCCGGTCCGAAATCGAAACCGCTGTGATGTTCGAGCACGGCGTCGTCGCTGCCCAGCGCGTCGCGGAAGACCGCTGCCGTCTGCTCGACAACGGAGGTGAAGGGGATCACATAGATGACCCGCCGCAACCCATGCCGAACCGCATGGTCCAGGGCGAAGGCCAGCGACGACAGGGTCTTGCCGCCGCCGGTCGGCACCGTCAGCGAGAACAACCCCGGCTCGTCGTCTGCTCTCGCCCGAACTGCAGTCAGCACCTCCGCCCGTAAACTATCGACCGCGCTGGTCCGTCCCTCAAATCGGGCCAGATGCGCGTTTAGCCGGTCACGAAGATCGGCGACCGTGAGCGTGCATCCCCGCTCGACCGGCTCATCAAGCAGATCGGAATAAAACCGCTCCGTCTCCAGCCGATCGGCATCGACGAGACAGGAAAAGAGCATGCGAATGAGGAAAGCGGCTGAGAACTCGTGCGTGAACCCCTCCGACAGCACCGGCGCAGCCAGAGCGACCGACGTCGGCGCGATGTCGAGGTCGGGCGTCAGACAGCGTACCGGCAGGGGCGTGGCGGCCCCGGCTGCCAGCCGGTCTTTCAGCGACGATAACCCACCCCCAGCAATGCCCCCATTCGCCAGTCCAGCATGATGGCCGGCGATCCCATAAGCCATCATCCGGCCATACGGCGCAGGGTAGTTACGCTCAGCGATGACGGCGCCCGCGGTCGAATGGTCAACGCTCGTCCCTTGGCCCCGGATATAGGATTGGAATGCGTCCCGAGCCTTGCCGATGTCATGGAGCGCGCCCATGGCCCGTGCAAGCTCTTGGCCGCCGAACGTGGCGGCAAGCCTCTCCGCCCGATCGGCGACCTTGGTCAGGTGAGCAGCCAGCGGCTCCCATAGCACTTCATCCCGCCCGGGAACAGAATGCGCGTATACCACTGCACTCATGAGATGACCCGCGATCCATCAACTCTTTTGAGAGTTGTCAGCATGCGTCACGATCCGGATTTGATCAAGATTTTACGTTTTATCTCGCAAAAGAAGTTATTTGTGTACATGCCCAGTCTCCTTAATGGCCGCAGCAAGAGTCAGCCACTGTTCAGTCCCTTCCCTATCGCTGGTAACCGATCGGGCATAACCGGAACCCAGCGCCAAGAGTAGGCACCTCAACACCCTTGGGAGCCAATCTTGCCCGCTATCAGCCTGCTCGACAAATTTCGCCTTCTGGATGCAGTTGCCTGCGACCCTGATCGTAGCCGCATCGAAATCGGCATCGTCGCCTGCGTCCTCCATTGCCTCGACAACAACAGCGGCCTCGCTCGCGTTGGATTTGAGCGCCTTTCCGAACGGACGGGCGCCAGCAGGAGCGGCGTTCAACGAGGACTTAAAAATTTGGAACGCACTGGAGTCTTGCCGGTCCACAGGCGCGGTGGATCGAACAAGGAGGGCGATCGCATGGCGAATGTCTATCGCCCGAATTTCTCCTATCGTCCTGCCCATCTTCAGACCGCAGGCGATGCGAATGAGGTTTCTGGCAGCACCAGCAGCGCGGACGCTACCAGTAGCGCAGACGCCGTCGACCAGGAGCGTGGGCGCACCAGACTGGTAGCGTCCACGCTCCCCCTTCCCTCTTCTCTCCCCGGGTTTAACCCCGGGGGAGAGGAAGAGGGGGTTACCCCACCGCCGCCTGACGCCGTCACCGCCGTTGGCGGCGCCGTCGACGGCGGGGTAACGGCTGGAGCCCACGTCCATCTGGAAGGCTTTGACAAGTTCTGGTCAGCTTGTCCCAAGCGCGAACATCGGAAGCAAGCCGTGGAAGCTTACCGCGATGTCTTGACCTCCGGTTCCGTGACGCCGTCTGCGTTGATCGCAGCCATGCAGCGGTATGCATTCGCCAAGGCCCACCTGACCGACCCGAAATATCTCAAGTTCCCGCACAACTGGCTGCGCGGGGAATGCTGGCTTGAGGATCCTCAGCCGCCGAAGGCAAAGCCAGCGAAATCACCCCGACCGTCAACTGAGAAGCTGACCGAGTGCGTCCGTAAGGTGGTTATTTCAGAAGATAAAAAGCACCTCATTAAGAAGAAGAAGCCCAAAAATCCCGAAGCAACAAGGAGTCGGCCACCCGCAAATAGCCAAAACTCCAATCAAATCGTGAAGGACTCCGCGCCCTTGAAGCCGAAAGCTCACAAACGCATGCATGCACCTGGAAATATCATGGAATATTATCACTTCGGCCCCGTCGAGGTTCTCGATGGTTGGACCGAAGACGGGTATGTGGAAATCAAGGAGCTGAAAACGAATATAACCCGAATGGTCTTCCAGGGTTACCTTGGAAAGGTTATCAGGCCGAGCTGGGCAAGATAGCACAAAAAAATGAGAGCTTCCAACGGCCTCGCGGCCTAGGAACAATTCTTTCTGATTTCTAAAACAATCTCAAGATGCCTTACGGCAATTTCTAGATCCTCATTCGACAACTGTCGACCGAGGATCTTGAGGTTGCCTTCCAGGACAAACCGCCTGTCGCTTACCTTCCGCTCAACATCTTCAAAGAAATACTGAATCGGCACGTCAAGATGCCGACCAAGTTGCTCCAGCGTCTCGATCGTCGGAAAGGTGCGGCCTCGTTCGATGTTGGACACTGCCTCGACCGTCCGGCCGACCAGGTCCGCCAATGCCTCTTGGGTAAGGCTGCGGGCCACCCGCGCCTCCTTGACCCTCAACCCGACACGCTGCTTCAAGCTCAATGACATGAGCCGGATCATTACGCCGTTATAGCGCCTTGACCACGATCCACCAGATCGGTATTCGTCGGTCAGAACGAACCAGTGGACCGGCATGAGCCCATGCGAGCCGACAAACACATCAGCGGCGGACATATCCCCGTCAGCAGAGCCCCCATCAGCGGCGACGCGATTTGCCCGCGGCCCCGCCGGTTACGCCGCTTACCTCGCCAGTCCTCAATGGCGCGCTCTGCGGCGTGATGCGTTCGCCCGCGATGGCGGGCGGTGCGTCCTGTGCAACGCGACAGACCAGCTGGAAGGGCACCACCGCGTTTACCCGCCCGGCGGCGACTGGGCCAAGGACCGCCTGGAAGCCGTGACGACGCTGTGCGCGCCCTGCCACGCGATGGTGACCGGCATACTGCGCGGCCGCCGCTACGCCACGGCCACGGTCAATCTCCCTGACACCCAGCCAAGCCGCCCCCGTCCGCGGCTGGAGGCCCCCGATGTATCAGCCCCTGAGCTTCCAGATCACCGGCGTCTCACCCCTTCTCATGCAAAACGGCCGGCTGGCCGATCCGCTCGACCCGCTGGTCAAGGACATCAAGAAGCTGAGCAGCAAGCGGCCGAAGACGGAAACCGATTTGGAGCAGATGGCCAAGCTTGAGTTCCTCGGCTCTCTGTATCTGCATGGCGGCGAACCCTGCCTCCCCGGCGAGTTGATCGAGGCGGCGCTGATCGACGGAGCCAAGCGCAAACGCCGCGGGCCGCTGGCCAAAGCGGGCATCCTGTGTGACGGCAACATCCCGCTTCAGTATGACGGCCCCCGCGAGCCGGAGGCGTTGTGGGATGATGGCCGCTTCCGCTTTCGCACTGGTGTCCGCGTCGAGCGCCTGCGGGTGATGCGGGTCCGGCCGCGCTTCGACGACTGGAGCGCTGCGGTCACCATCCAGTTCATGCCGTCGCTGCTGAGCGAGGATGACGTCCGGGACATCATCCGCACCACCGGCGAGGTGGTCGGTCTTGGAGATTGGCGCCCGAAATTCGGGCGCTTCACGGTGCATTGAGGGGCCGACTGGCGCCTCAATGCAGCCTTGGCGTGGCATGGATCGGCGTGGCATGGCAAGGCTGGGCATGGCAAGGCTGGGCATGGCGGGGGAAGGGCGGCATCAGCCGCCCTTCATGCCGCCGAATGGTCCCGGTATGATCTGACGCGGTACCGCGGCACTATCCCCCTTCGACATCACACCGAGCCATCATGACGGAACAGGCACCTCCGCCGACGGAAATGCAGGATGAGCCATGGCGGCCATTGTTCGATGCTGTCGTCGATCGGCTGCAGTTGTCCGATCCCAGTAGGATTGCGGCATGGCGCCACTACGTCGAGCAACTTCCGGCCTTGGCAGCGTCCCAGGCAGCCATCGACCAAACGCCCGCCCCCAGCGCGACCCGCGACCGGATGAAGCGCATCCTGGCAGCGTGCGACGCCCTGTTGGATGCCATCCAGGACGACACACCGCAGGATGGACACCTCCGCCCCGTCCCTCAGCTCCTGTGGGGCTTGGCCGCGCAGCTGGCGCCGGAGGACCCCAACGCGGCCATCATCGATGGACAGGCAGACCACGCGCTTGAGGACGCCTTCAGCGGCGTGCTGATGCTGCGGACCGCGGCTGAACTGGTGCGGGATGCCGAAGCGGACCGCGTTGCCTCCGGCGTCGGCGGAACGCGCCACAAGGCCGCGGCCGGCTACCACATGACCTTCGACTTCCTGCTGGACGTCTACGAGGCGATCAGCGACCGGCCGCTCGGTACCTCCTGGGACGACATGGGCGGAGCAGCCGGCGGGCCGCTGGTCGACTTCCTCCAGCTCTGCCTGCAGGCGCTGGGCTACACGCCGACCAAGAACGCCCTGCGCACCGCAGTGAAGCGCGCCATCAAAGCCCGGCGAACCGACCCGAACAAATCAGCTGCGCCGCAAAGCTGATCTGGCCCTTTCGGCACAAGAGTTCAGCTTTGGCACGAAGAGGGCATGACCCACCATGTCCTCTCCCCCAACACCACCGCCCCCTGCCCCCCGCCCAATTCCGAGGCTGCGGTCGAGCGCCTGCGTGCGCTGGCGCGCCTGCTGGGCCGTATGGCGGCGCGGGAGTACCTGGCGCGTTCGGGCGAGGCGACGCAGCCCCCGAAGCCGGAATGAGCAAGCCCCCTTCCCGTCCCGCCGCCCTGCTGACCATCCCTGACGTCGCCGACCGCCTGCAAGTTAGCATCAAGTCCGTCCGCCGCTGGATCGTGTCGGGCGACCTGCCCACCGTCCGGCTCGGCCGTCAGATCCGCATCCAGCCGAAGGACCTCGACATCTTCCTCAGGCAGCGCTGGATCAGCTGACCACTGCTGTCCATCCTTGTCCAGTAGTGGCAAGGACTTGGACGACCATCGGGAAAAGGTGGCCCTCGTATTCTCGAACCAAAAGCGTGCTACGTCTTCCCGATCAGGACTTCCTGTCCACTCCTGTCTTCCCGAGGCCACGGATGACCACCTCCACCACTTCCCAGTCTCAGCCCAGCTTGCCTGCGGTGCTTGATATGCCGCCAATGCGCTCCCTGGCCGACCTGCTGACACGCGTCCTTGCCGACCCCGCCCTGCCGCCGCAGCGCGCTCGGGACCATGCCTCCTCCCTGCGCCGCTTCGGCTGCATCGTCGGACGCGACCTCGCCGCCATCCCCGCCAGCTTTGATGCGCTGCGCCCGCTGATCGCCTCCGTCCATCCGGCGGCCCACGGCCTGTCGCTCAAGCGCTGGCAGAATATCCGTTCCGCCCTCAGCACCCTGCAGCGCCATTACGGCGCCACGGCAACCCATCGGCGCCTCGCCTGCCACCTGCCGGAGCCCTGGTACAGCCTCCGCGCGGTGGTCACCGACCCGGCGATGCAGCGCGGCCTCGCCCGTTTCCTGCGCTACTGTGCCGACCATGACATCGCACCGAACACCGTGTCGGACGCCACCTTCACCGCCTTCGCCACTTCGCTGACGACCGGCACCCTCGTCGCCAAGCCGCAGCGGGTCGAGCGGATGGCCCGCCAGCAGTGGAACCGGGCCGTCGCCGCCGCCTTGCCCGGCTGGCCGATCACGCCGGTGCCGGTCACCAGCAATCGGGACGACTACCAGCTGCCGTTGGACCGCCTCCCGCCGTCCTTTGCCACCGATCTGGCGGCATGGATGCGGCGGCTGTCCGGCGCCGACCCGCTGGACGAGTTCGGCCCGGCCCGGCCGTTGCGCCCCAGTTCGCTGAAGACCGCTCGCGGCCATGTGCTGCGTTTCGCCGCTGCCCTCGTCCATGCCGGCGAAGACCCCCAGGCGTTGACCACGCTGGCGGCGCTGGTGGTGCCGGAGCGCTTCAAGATCGCCCTGCTGTGGCTGATGACCCGCCGGGGCGGCGCCAGCCCCGGCCTGATCGAACAGGCGAAGTGCCTGCTCTCCGTCGCCCGCCACTGGGTTCAGGCGCCGAAGGCCGACCTGGAGCGGCTGAACAAGCTGGTCGCCAAGCTCGGCAGCCGCCACAAGGGCATGACCGACAAGAACCGCGCCCGCCTGCGCGCCTTCGACGATCCCAAGCACCTGCTGGCCCTGCTCACCCTGCCGGAGCGGTTGATGGACAAGGCCGACCGCGTGGCGGCGCCCAGCCGCCGGGAAGCCCTGATGGCGCAGACCGCGGTGGCGGTGCAGATTCTGCTGCTGGTGCCGTTGCGCCGCCTCAACCTGCTGCGGCTGGACGTCCATCGCCATCTCTGTCGCAGCCGTTCCGGCCGTCACGCCCTCGTCCATCTCGTCATCCCGGCGGAGGAGACCAAGACCAGCCAGCCGATCGAGGCGGTGCTGCCGGAGCCGCTGGTGCGGATGATCGACCACTTCATGACGCGCTATCATCCGTTGCTGACGTCGGACGCCAGCGGCCTGCTGTTCCCCGGACGCGATGGCGGCTGCAAGCACATCACCGCTTTGACGGCGCAAATCGAGCGGGCGGTGCGCGACCACACCGGCCTCGCCGTCAATCCGCACCTGTTCCGCCACCTCGCTGGCAAGCTCAGCCAGCAGTTCGATCCCGGCAATTACGAGCTGTCGCGCCAGCTCCTCGGCCATCGCTCCACCGATACGACGGTGACCTACTACACCGGCCAGGACACCGCCGCCGCGGTCGCCCGCTATGACGCCAACATCCTCGAGCGCACCAGCTCACTCCGCGGCAAGGTCGTGGGGCGCTGAGGCGATGAGCAAGACCTCCGCGACCATCGACCGCCGCAGCATGCCGGTCAGCGCGTGGCCTGAGCAGGACCGCGCCTTGTGGCAAACCGCCTGCGAAGCTGGCGGGCCGCTGGATGACGCCGGTGCCGCCGCCGACTGGGCACCGGCCACCCGTCGCAGCCGCGGCGCCAACTATGGCCGCTGGCTCACCTGCCTCGACCAGCAGGGTCTGCTGACGCCGGATGCCGCCCCTGGTGATCGCGTGACGCCGGACATGGTGCGCAGCTACATCGACCTGTTGCGTCCGACCCTCGCTCCGCTGTCCTTGTGGACCACCATCGACCAGCTCGCCGCCATCATGCCGGCCCTGGCGCCCGACGCCGATTGGGGGTGGCTGCGCCGCACCGCCGGTCGCCTTAAGCGCGGCGCTGCCAACCGGCGTCCGATCGCGCCGCGCATCCGCCACGCTGCCGACCTTTACCAGCGCGCCCTCGCCGCCCTTGCCGGAATCGAAGACAAGCCCGAAGCCCGGCCGTTCGCCCATGCCACCGGCTTCCGCGACGCCCTGATGTTTGCCCTCACCATTTCACGGCCGATCCGCCGCCGCACGTTGGCAGGTTTGCGGGTGGGCCAGCATCTCCGGCCGACCTCCGACGGCTTCCTGATCCAGCTGGAACGCGAGGACCTCAAATGCGGCGGTCCGATGAACTTCCCGCTGCCGGCCAGCTTGGCGCCCCACATGGCGCGCTACCTCAACCACCACCGGCCGCAGCTGCTGCAAGGCCATGCCTATGATGCCCTGTGGATCACCCGCGAGGGGCTGCCGATGACCCTCAACGGCGTCTCCAGCCGCTTCGATCGCGCCACCCCAGCCATCCTCGGCGAACGGATCAACCCGCACCTGCTGCGCCACTGCGCCGCGACCAGCATCGCCCTCGACGACCCGCAGGGTGCTCGGTTGACGGCGGCGCTGCTCGGCCACAGCACGCTGCGGACCAGTGAGCGCCACTACACGATGGCCAAGGGGCTGGAGGCCAGCCGCCGCTATCAGGCCACCCTCACCGACCACATCACCCACCTGCGCCGCGCCGTCCGCGGCGAGCGCCCGTAGGATCCCCATCATGCGCGCCGTCATTTACGCCCGCTACTCCAGCGACCAGCAACGCGAAGCCTCCATCGCCGACCAGATCGAGGTGTGCCGGCGTTATGCCGAGCGCCAGGGCTGGACCGTCGTCGACCATTACAGCGATGCCGCCCTCAGCGGCGCCAGCCGTCACCGTCCCGCCTTCCAGAAGCTGCTGCGCGAGGCCGGACAGCGCCGCTTCGACATCGTGCTGTGCGAGGCAATCGACCGCCTCGGCCGTCGCCTTGCCGACACCGCCGACCTTCAGGACCGCCTCGCTTTCTACGGCGTGCGGCTGTTCACCCCCCAGCTCGGCGAAATCACCACCATCCACGTCGCCGTCATGGGCATGATGGCGCAGGTCGCGTTGAGGGACTTGGCGGACAAGACCCGCCGCGGCCAGCTCGGCCGCGCCATGGCTGGCCGCATGCCGGACGGCAAGGCCTTCGGCTATGACGTGCTGGAGGGCGACGCTGAGGGTCGTGGCAAGCGGCGGATCAACCCGGCCGAAGCCGAAGTCGTCCAGCGCATCTTTCGGCTGTTCGCCGACGGTGCCAGCCCGCGCGCCATCGCCAAGCGCCTCAACGCCGACGGCGTGCCCGGTCCGGAGGGCCGGCTCTGGCAGGACACCACCATCCGCGGTCAGGTCGAGCGCGGCACCGGGATCCTGAACAACGCGATCTATGCCGGCCGGCTGGAATGGAACCGCTGCTCCTACGTCAAGGATCCGGAAACCGGTAAGCGGGTTGCGCGGCCCAACCCGCCAGAGGCATGGGAGGTGGTGGAGGTGCCGGAGCTGCGCATCGTCGACGCGGCACTGTGGGAGCGGGTCAAGGAGCGGCAGGCATCGATCAGCTTCGACATCAGTCGCGACGATCAGGGAAACGCGCTGAACCGGGCGCACCGGCGCAAGTTTCTGCTGTCGGGGCTGCTGACCTGCGGGTGCTGCGGCGCCGGCTACACCATCATGGGCAAGGAGCTCTATGGCTGCGGTGGTCGCCGCCGCAAGGGCAATTGCGCCAACGACCGCACCATCAGCCGCTTTGACATCGAGCGGCGGGTCCTCACCGGGCTGAAAGAGCGCCTGCTGGCGCCCGAGCTGGTCCGGGAGTTCGTCGACAGCTTCCGTGCCGGCGTCGAAGCGGCAACGGCCGACCGCGAAGCCAACCGCCGCACGCGCGAGCGCGAGCTGACGGCCGTCGAGCGCAAGATCGCCGGCATCCTGAAGGCGATCGAGGATGGGCTGTACCACGAGTCGATGAAGGAGCGCCTGACCATCCTGGAGGCGGACAAGGCCCGGCTGCTCGCCGCGGCCGAGGAGCCCGATGCGGACCTGCCGTCGGTCCTGCTGCACCCCCAGCTGTCGGACCTCTACCGCCGCAAGGTGGAAGCGCTGGAGGCCGCTCTTGCTGGCGGCGAGGACAGCGCCGAGGCGATGGAGATGGTGCGGATCATGATCGAGCGCGTCGTGCTGACGCCCTCCCCTGCCGGAGCGGGGTTGGACGCCGACCTGCACGGCGAGTTGGCCGGTGTCCTGGCTGTCTGCGAGGGGGCCGCTCAGATGAGCAAAACCCAGACGCACGAACGCCCCGGCTCTTTCGAACCGGGGCGTCAAGTGTCGGTGGTTGCGGGGGCAGGATTTCGCC